>NZ_CP009576.1:2885000-3045035 GCF_000763495.1 Listeria ivanovii subsp. londoniensis
TCGCGTATCTTCAAGTAAATCTGCGAGAGAGCTTTTATTTGAATTGGTGGATGTAGTTTCTTCTGGAACTGGCGTTAAGTAATCTGCTAGGACTTTTTCAAGACGAGCAGCATCTTTAATTTCAGCAAATTTGGAAATAGTTTTCATTAATTGATCAACGCTGATATTTACCTCGTCCACTAAGTAAACTGACCGCATCACTCGGCGCCTTAGCTCCAAGCGTTCTTTCCCGTCCATTAATTGGTTAATTAGGAAAAATTTCTTGTCCGTCGAAAGTGGCACTGCGGAAAATACAATGTCATATCCTACTTTTGTTTGTTCAAATTCCCGAATCGACATCGCTTGATAGAAAAATATTTCTGGGAAAAGGCTGCGTAATGTTTTTTCCATTAATCTCGAAATCGATAACCCATTCGGACAAACTACTACTGCTTTTAATCTTGTTTGTAGCTTCTCAGTAGATTCAATTAAATGCCCTCCAATGAAAAGGGTGATAAAAATGCTTTCGTTTTCTGGAACCTTGCTACCAATAAAACGTTCTAAAGGTACAAGCGACTCTTTCACGATGTAATGCACGGCTTGGAATTCTTGATCAATCTTGTCTAAAATGCTGTAATCTGTTGTAAGATGATACTTAATTCGATAATACGCAGGTTTAATATGTGCAAACAATTTTTCCAGTAACGATTCTCTGTCTACTAGTTGAATACAAGCCTTCTTTTCAAATTCACTTAGAACTTGTTCCAGTGCAAGCCTTAACTTATGTGTTTCCTCTGATTTCAAATACTGTTTTGGCAACACATTGGAAGTTAAAAGTTGTAACGTGATGTACATCCGCTCTGCTTCTGGCATATTGGGCTCTTCTTCAATCAAAATCTCCGCAGCTCCGTATTCCCGCGTATCTGACAATTCATTGTAGTCAATCAGGAAAGATGTCGTAATCGTTTGCCCTTTTTTCATTCGGCGAAAAACAGCTTCCAGAATATAAGGCAGTATTTGCATTTTATTGTCAATAAAATGCAAATTCAGATGATGCTCCACTTGTTCTAATTTTTCCCTAAGGTCTTTAATTCTTACTTCCTCTACTTGCATAAAATCTTGTAAATACTCTTCTCCACCAAAACTCTCTATGATGTGTTCTGCCGCATAAATGAGCGCTGTCCGCTGATTCCACTCGTCCCCATCAATCAAATAACCACGCATTCTAGAATATTTCACTTCTAGGTTAAATTTATCGAGTGTTTTTTGTACCAGCTTCAAATCTCGTAATACGGTATTCTTGCTCACCTCCAACTCGCTGATAAAGTGATTAAGGGACAATTCTTCACTTCCTGTGGTTAGCATGAGGATGATTAGACTAGCGCGCTCTTTTTCGGATGGAATGTACCAATCTGTTTTTTCGCCATCTTCCTCACCAATGATTTGAAACAGGTCAGGTTCTACGATAAATCGACCATTCGCTGCACGGTGAATCTTTGGATAGGTCTGTTCCTCTAGCCAATTATTAATTTTTTGGAAACTATAGTCGACTTGTCTTCGAGTTAAACCGAATTTCGCTTGCAAGTTTGTACTCGATGTGTCAGGATGCCGTAATAGCTCTTTTAAAAGTGAATTACTTCTCTCATCCAAATACATGTGAGTTCCCTCCTGTTCGTTTTTATTATAAGGCTAATTTTAGTAAAAATGTACACGCTTTCATCCCAATAACTTGCGGAAAGAATGTACATCATTGGGCTTTACTTGTGACTTTTTTAACAATGCCCATATTTGAAAATGGTGGTTTATCGCCTATAGAGCTTGTCATATGAAGGTTCTGCTAAACTTTTATTCGACGGGAAAAATCTAGTTTGAAACAAAAATGAGAATCAAGTTGGGGCAATTTTGGGGATATCTTCCATCTTCATCATACAAAAAACACTTCTTTCTTTCTACAAATTCTGTAAAAAAATACACAAAAAGATGGTGTAAATGATAAAAAATACCATTTACACCATCTTCACTTTTTTATTTTCTTTTTTGTTTATCGACCCTTAAGATACTTTTATTAAAGTTTTTAAATGGTGCTCCATGTTTTATTTTCATTTTTGGGAACGATTTTAACATTCGGCGCTCATTAAATTTGAGTTTCCGCATACTGGAAGCGAGCTCGGAATCTTGTTTCCGTTTTGCTTCTAGTTCAGCAATTTTCATGTCGATACTTTCTTGTTTTTTCAAAAATCCTTCTTCAAATTCTTTCGCGCGCTCTTTCACACTTGCTTTTAGTTCATTCGCTTGCTCATTTAGCTTCTCATTAAATTCGGCAAGTGCTTTTTGGAAAGATAGCATACTTGTCACAGATTTAATTGTATCGAACAGCATCAGAACAACAATAAGCACAGGAACGATCCAACCACTCCAACTCAAAATCCAATCAGCAAATTGAGTTACAAGCGGATGCAGGAAACGCACGACAATAATGCACGCAAATCCCCAAAAAATCGAAATCGGTAAGCAAATCCGCCCTTTTACATTCAGTGGCCAGTTGTGGTAATCCCACCATGTCGTATGAAAAAGTGCTTCTAAAATAGTGGCTGTTACGTACTCAATCGCCGTACAAATAATCATTGAAAAAATAAATAAAGCCCATAAATTATTTTGAAACGGTAAAATCAGCATTAAAACAGCTGTTACCCCAAACCCGTAAATGGGGCAATATGGTCCATAAAGAAAACCGCGATATACTAACTTCTTCTCTGAGATGGAACAAAAAATCTCTTCCCAAGCCCAACCCAGCACAGAATAAATGAAGAAGTATAGAATAAACATGTTGATATCCATATTCTCATCTCCCTTTTTGTGGTATTTTTCACAATACTTCTTCATTATAACAGAAATAAAAACCTTCAACTATTGCTAGTCAAAAGTTTCTAATTGGACTTGCTTATATTTTGGTAATTTATTCTTTGCTTCGGTGTAAGCATGATGGATTAACGCGCGAATAAGTTCTTTGTCTTGTTCTTTCTCTAGTAGCACTGAAATCCAAACCCGCTTGTTCATGTAGTATCCGAGAACGACAGCTGGATTTTCAGCACGAAGTTGTTCACTTTTTTCCGCATCACATTTTAACGTCAAAATCTGGTTTCCAGCATTATCTGTGCCGCGCATTGCCATTAACTGGTCCAACACGTGATAACGCCCTGCCTGCCACTCTTCTTTAAAACTGTACTGCACTCCTGGAAGTTCGGTCATCTCTTTTTTAATCCAACCAAATTCCTCACTCATTGTTTGGCTCCAAAATCATAATTTTATTTCCATCTGGGTCAAGTAGATTTAGCTCTCGACCGCCCCATTCAGCAACCCGCGGCTCAGGTGTTTCGACGCCTTTAGTTTTAAGCTCTTGATACATATCATCTAAATTCGTATCACATGAGAAAACAAATTCCACTTTAGATTCACTTGCTTTTCCCCATTTACCACTATTCCAGACAATAATCCCTGGTGCATTTTCCGAAAAACCTAATTTCGCTCCATCAAAATTATCGTAGCCTTCAAAAACAATCGGAATTCCTAATTTCTCGTGATAAAAAGCGACAAGTCCAGCTGGATCTTTAGTAGAAATATTCGTACAAACAAATTCATTTATCATTTAAAGCACCTCCATCTGGCTAGTTTAGCAAAGCCTTTTTTATTTTAATTGTACATTTGCGACATTTTGCAGAAAAATTTGCTTCATTTCTTCTGGCGTATGATTGCTATATCGTTTAAATTGTTTAATTAAATGTGCCTGATCAGCAAACCCGTTCATATAAGCTAGTTCAGTGCCGGTAAGAGTCGGATTTCCATATAATGATTGTAATACTTTTTGAAAACGAATCAATTTGGCAGTTTGTTTCGGCGCCAGTCCTACATGTTTTTGAAATAATCGTTCTAGTTGGCGCCCTGAAATTGTCCCTCCCGTAGATTGATTTGGATTTTGTAAAAGCTGATCTAAACTATTTAAAAAATCTGGATGCATTGCTTTATTAAGTAGTATTAATTTTTGTAATAAAAATTCTTCTAATAGCTTTATTCGCTGTGAATTTGTAGTTGTTTCCGCAAATTCTTCTCTGAAAAAACTTCTAAATCCAGCAAACATTGCTTCTGGCTCATTCATTTGATTAAGGCTTCCTACTAAGTCTGGTTCTACAAATAAAAATAATGACCAAGCATAGAATCTTACAGCAAAAAGCTCCGAACTACTCTCGTCTATTGATTCAAAAGCCGCATCACTTACACCGACAAACATGGCGTCTTGAGCTACACCAGTCTGGCTATCAATTGTAAAAATAATATCCGCACATAAATCAGGGATAACTAAATTATTTCCCGGGAAATCACTTTCCTCAGCTTCCCAAAAACAACGAATATAGCTAGTAAGCGACGCGCTCGGAAAGTATTCTTTATATCCAGCACGCTTTGGTGTGGCTACAATTGGATGAAACATCGTCAGCTTTGCCATTAAGAATACCCCCTTTTCACCATAGTACCACAAATTTTTCTCTTTAATCATGCTTCTTTCTTTTATTTATGGGTATTTAGATACTAAGAGGAAAACTTATGAGAGGGTGATACAAAATGTCTGCTTACAAACGTATTCTTGTTGGTGTTGATGGTTCAAATGAGGCCGAAGCGGCACTAAGACGTGCTGTTCAGTTTGCAAAAATGGACGGAGCCACACTCGGTATTGGCTTTGTCGCTGATGTTCGCCGGATTGCACCACTGATTGATTATGAACAAACCTATGCTAAAAAAGCCAAAGCCTACGGGGAAGAATTAGTCGAAATGTACAAAAAGGAAGCCGAGAAAGCTGGCGTTCCACATGTAGAAACTTTTGTTCACTTCGGCACACCAAAAAGCACTTTTAACAAAAAAATCACACGTAATTTTGAACCTGATTTAATTTTAGTTGGAGCTACAGGACTCTCTGCAACAGAACAATTTATTCTTGGTAGCGTTTCTGAGTATACCGCGGCTCATGCACCTTGTGATGTCATTATTGTTCATGCGAAACCATGGCGTAATAGAAAAACTGTCGAAAAACTCTAATTCATGTATAATGAAAGTATTGATTATACGGTAGGAGGAAAAAAAATGACAGTTAGTAAAGTTGCCATTGCTTCAGACCATGGCGGGATTGAATTGCGTAAAAGTATTATTTCTTACCTTGAAAGTGCTGGAATTAGTTACCTGGAATTTGGTCCGGAGACACCCGAATCAGTGGATTATCCAGGCTTAGCTATTACCGTTAGTGAAAAAGTTGTAAACGAAGAAGTAGATCGTGGAATTTTAGTTTGCGGTACCGGAATTGGTATGAGTATCGCTGCTAATAAAGTAAAAGGCATTCGTTGCGCGCTTGTTGGCGATACATTTAGTGCCCACGCAACTCGGGAACATAATGATACTAACGTCCTTGCACTTGGAGCTAGAGTAATCGGACCTGGCCTTGCTGAAGACATTGTCAAAATCTGGTTAAAAACTGAGTACGAAGGTGGCCGACATGCTAATCGTGTTGGACAAATCACTGCTTATGAAGATAGTCACGATTGAAAATTTGAACCGACCGAGCTGAATAATTGCTCGGTCGGTTTTTATATCCACTTTATTAATACTTCACAAATAGTAATTTTTTCCCTTTTAAATATTAAAAATGAGAAAAATTACACATTGCAAGCAAGAACATTTGTTCGTATAATATATATAAACAATCACTGTTTGTTAGAATTATTGGAGGTGTTATCTGATGGATTATCAAGATCGCGGCATGAAGAAATGGGGCGGATTTTTATTAAGTGAGCATACCGAAGCAATGAAAACCGCAGAACCAATCTTAACGTGGAAAGAATCCATGACTACAGAAGCAATTGAGGATGTACTAGGTAGTGCGATGACACATAGTTCTATGCTTGTTATTCAAAAAAAACCGCTAGACCCAGAAGCAGCTCCTGAAAAAGATATTATTGGTCGCATTTCTGGAGTCGAAAATAATACTATTTACATTAGAAACTCGGAAGGTATTATTCCACTCTCCTTTTCTGCGATTAGAAATGTAGAAGAAAGGAGTGTCGAGAAATGGTACAAGTAGAGGATTATAATCACGCACCACGCCGAGATATTTTATGTATAGATATTAAATCGTTTTTTCGCTTCTGTTGAGTGTGTGAAGCGTCGACTCAATCCACTGGAGGCTTATTTGGTCGTTATGAGTAATGCCGAACGAGCTGGTGGGCTTGTTTTAGCAGCCACTCCTAAGATGAAATCCGTGCATCATATTAAAACCGGTTCAAGGATGTACGAACTTCCAACTTGGGATGAACGTATTATTATTGCCCCTCCACGAATGAAACTTTATTTAAAAGTAAATGCGATGATTCAAGCCATTTTCAGACGTTATGTTCCTGCTGAATTTATTCATGTTTACAGTATTGATGAGTGTTTTCTAGATATTACCGGGTCACATCTGCTCTTTGGAAGCACCGACGAAATTGTCCGGAAAATTCAGCGCGATATCTTGGAAGAACTACGACTTTATGTCACGGTTGGTATTGGTGATAACCCACTTCTCGCTAAACTCGCACTAGATAATGTCGCTAAAAATCGTCCCGACGGCATTGCTGAATGGCGCTACGAAGATGTTCCAGAGACAATTTGGAAGATTAAGCATTTGGAAGATGTCTGCGGAATTGGTCACAGAACAGCCGCACACCTCAAAAGAATGGGTGTTTTCAGTATGTATCAACTCAGCCAAACCCCACTACCAGTTTTAAAAAGCGCGATGGGCATCATTGGTGAGCAGTTGTATTATCATGCGCATGGTCTTGATTACAGTCGTTTAAATGAAAAATATGTCCCTATCAATAAGAGTTACGGCAAAAGCCAAATTCTCGAGAAAGACTACCACATTCCAGCTGAAGTAGAAATTGTTATTCGTGAAATGGTAGAAGAAGTGGCCATGCGCTTACGACAAAACCATGTAGACACTTCCGTCATTCATTTAAGCATTGGCTACAGTAAATACAGCATAAAAAAAGGATTTAGCCATCAAGCTAAAATCCCTTCTACTAATAGCAGTCATGCGCTTATTCCCTATTTTCTAGAGTTATTTAGACGTTACGATGAACGCGAACCAGTGCGCTCAATTGCAATTTCATGTGGAAAAATCACTTTGAAAGCTGGTCTGCAACTGAACTTATTTGAAGATGTCAATCGAACATTAAACCATGAACAGCTCGAAGTCACAGTCGATAAAATTCGGATGCGTTATGGTTTTAAATCTTTGATGCATGCAAGTAGTTTGCTAAATGGTGCAACTGGCTTGAAACGCTCAGATATCTATAGTACCCTTAGTAGAGACCAAGATATCCAATATACTTACATTTTCTTATAGGCTGGACAGTCCTTTTCTTACTGTCTACTATATGAGAGAATAAACAAAAGGAGGCTTTCTATGAGAGTACAAGAAGTCATATTAAACAATGGAGGGAGAAGATATTTAGTTCTAGACGATCAAGGGAAACCGATTCAACCAGTTTTACAATATATGAAGTATCTAGATAATACACAAAAGAGTCCCAACACACAGCGTACTTACTGCTATGCATTGAGAGACTATTTTGTTTTTTTGTCTTTAACTGAAACAAGCTACGAACTTGCCAACATCAAAACAATAGCAAATTTTCTATCCTGGTTAGTAAACCCCACTTTAATTGAAAGAGTTCAACACCTAATACCCCCCACTTTAAAAAGCGAAAAGACAGTCAACTTAAAAGTTACAGCTGTACTATCCTTCTACAAATTTCTCTACCAATGTTAAACGCAACTGAAAAAGGGGCCATCGGATGATTCAAAAAGGGGCCAAAAAATTATTTTAGCCAATTCTTGGTATCTTCTACACGAAAAGATGGACCACTGAGATCCAATACATGGGCCCGATGGGCCAAACGGTCCACCATAGCTGCCGTAAGCATTGGATCTTTAAAAGTTTCTTCCCAACGATCAAATGACAGATTTGTTGTAATAATCATAGAACCAGCAGTTGTTCTATTGGAAAGAAGATTAAACAGTATTTCGCTACCAACTTGATCAAATGAAACATAACCTAATTCATCTAGGATAACTAAATCGTATTTGCCAAATCGACGTTTATAAAAATTTAGTTGATTGGCACTCATAGATTCTTTTAATTCGATGACTAGATTGGGAATATTGGTAAATAGAACACTTTTACCTGAAAGACAAGCTTCCATTCCAAGAACAGTCGCTAAATGTGTTTTTCCAACGCCTGGATTTCCCATTAGAATAAGATTCTCTTTTTGTTCAATAAAACGTAAGGTTTTCAGTTCTTTGATTTGCTTCTTCAATTTGGTTTCTAAATGGCTATCCATATAATCATCAAAAGTAACTTTACTTGGTAATTTTGATTGACGTATCAATGTTTGGATTCGATTGTTTTGTCGTTGCTCAAGTTCTACTGTAAGTACTTGAGTGATAAATTCTTCATAACTTTGATCAAGATCAATTGCTTGCTGGATCAAAGCCGAATAATTTCTTTTTAAATAAGGAAGTTTTAGTTGTTTAGCGTATGTTTCAATCATTTATTTATCACCTTTCTCACCTGATGGATCACATTGTATTCTTGCAATTGATTTCTTGCTTCATTTACTGCACGACCCGGCAAAGTTTTAAAGACCTTTTGGTCTTTTATTGCTTCTTCTTCCAACTGTAGAATGAGTTGGTCTATGGAATCTCCCAAGTGTTGTTCAATAAATTGAAGAAACCTCCGTGGAGTCTTTTGGTAATACAGAAGGAAGCAGCGATGAAGCTTAGGTGCTTTCTTCAATACAAGTGAATGCTCTAGTGACTTAGGTTTTCGTAAAAATGTGGTTAAATAGTGTCGAATATCAATGGAATATTGTTTTTCTCCTTTTTGAATGGTATGTGTAGCGATAACTTGACTAGAACCCACTATCTTTAGTTCATTGAGGTAACGCTTTACGGTAACTTTTTGACCAACTAAATAATCTGGCACAGAGTAATAATTTCCGTCTACATGTACAAAACTATATTTGTCTACGGTTTGCTTTGTTGTTACACCATAATCATAACTTCCTCTCAGTGCTTGTAACTGAGCTTGTTCCACCACAATTGTTGAAGCTGAATTCAGTTCAATCATTGCCTGATCTAGATGTTTTTGAGCGTGTTCAATTGATTCAAACTCATATTGTTTAATGAATGCTTTTCTTCGGAGAACCTGGACACTTTTTTCTACGTGTCCTTTTTCATGACCACTAAATGCATTGGTTACAATTGGTTCAAAACGGTAGTAAAGAGCTAATTTTACTAATTCATCATTGAGCTCCTTTTCATGTGGACCTATGAAACGTTTAACTACATTTCGCATATTGTCATAAACGACTGTTGAATAAACACCTTTGAGGTGTTCAAAAAAACGGATATGTGCATCAAGAAACACTTGTTGGTTCGCCGATTCATAAAGTTTCCCCCAGCGATAACCAGAAGCAGGACAAGAAAATACAGCGATAGTTAACGTTCGTTTTTGTTGATTGATCAAACATTTTACTTCTCCAAAATCAAATTCTGCCCGATAGCCTAAAGGATATAATTGCTTGATATAAGCTTCTTTTTTTGCTTGGACTTTTTCTCGAACATAAGGACGTAAAGTACTCTGTGCAATGTCAAACCCTTCAGATACTAGTATTTCGTGAATAGCAACAATCGTTAATTGTTGTTTATGAGGACCCAACTGTTTTGCTTTTAACTGATCAAAGGCAAGTATTTCTTCGACCCGTTGGTCGATTTCAGGAGTATATTTCCTTGGTTTTCTATTCTTAGATTGATAAGTAGGGGGGGCAGTTAATGCCTCTTTTTTCATAGGATCTGCTGGGTCATTTTCTAAGTTTCGTTGTGCAATTTGATATTGTCTCCAATAACGACTAACCGTTTTTCGGTTTAGTCCCAATTCTTTTGCGACAGATCGTTGAGAACGCCCACCTTCTAATAGACGTATGATGGTTAATTTATCCATAAATTTTATCACTCCAGGACCTCCAATAAGTAAACTGACTCTTTACTTATTGTGAGTTAGTAGTGGTCCCTTTTTCAACCATCGCACCTATAAAAAGTGGCCCCTTTTTAAATTAGCATAAACAGAAAATACGCGCATATCCTCGATTTCTAACAAAAAAATAAGATCAGATAATAAAAGTGGCCATACTGGTGTGGCTTTTAAAGATAACAAATGGGTTGCTCGAATATGTGTTTCCGGAAAAGAATATCATTTGGGGTCTTTTGATCAAAAAGAGGAAGCGATTGCTGCGAGAGAAAAAGGTGAAGAGTTATATTTTAAACCTTTAGTAGATAAATATAAGAAGTAAATTATAAATCTGTTACATAAAGTTAGTAAATAGTAAATGCTTTGTTTGAATATCTGATTAAAACCTACACGAATGAAGGCGAAACAGTTCTAGACAATTGTATGGGGAGTGGAACTACTGCAATAGCATGTTGCAACACAAATAGAAAATATATAGGATTTGAGACCGATAAGGAGTATTATGAAAGGAGTCTGCGGAGAATTGAAAGACATAATAACAGTTACAATGATATTTACTCAATTTGAGTTCTTTTATACAGATATATTGTCAAATTAGCTTAAAATATGTTATTATATAAATGAAAAGAGAGCCATGCGTTAACATGACTCCCGTAACAGTAGCACCGTTTAAAAGACGGTAGCCATCGGTATTAAAATAGAAGTAACTATCTAACCCTCGGCAAAAGTGGTTTAGATGGTTACTTTTTTGGTTTGTTGAAGTCTAGTATGAGCACGACTAATGTGGCAAAAGTCAACATTAAAGTCATTGCTTCAAATACAGACATGCTTTATTCCTTTCCAGGAGTAAAACCTTTGTAAACCATAGGCATCACCCCCTAAATGGGATTTAGCCACCATCTTTCCACAATTACTACTGCTTTTCTATTATAGCATTGATACAAATCAAATAAAATAGAATAATAACTTAACCATACGTTTACTATTAGTCAGGTATTTCTTTATGATTAATCATGTGTTAATATGTTAATAAAAAAAGAACCATGAATAAACATGGTTCGATAAGATAAACACTTATTAGGTGGTAGTTGGTTTTGTATGTTTAAAAGTAATCACTGAACTCGCCAAAGTTTATGAGTGATTATTTTTTGTTATTTTGATTGCTTAGTAACAACACCAATGTTGCAAAATTAACGGCAAAAGACAGTGCTTCGTAAGTAGTCATAGGCGTCCCCCTTTCTTTAAAAATCTAGCTACCACCAAGTATCTTTATACATTTTTATATTAACAGAGAAAAATGCTTTCCTTTCTGCACGATTCACACCGAACCTTTTATTTTATGTACATAAGAAGTATATGTGCCTTCCCCTCTGTGAGTTGTCAAGTTAATCCTTGTAATAGCAGGTGCGAGTGAATTTTTACAGATCGTGAACGTCTTTTCTTGTGTTGGATCTGGGAAAAATTTATAAATAATTTATTAGCGAAGTTCTTAAAAGTGAATTTGACTCAATGGCATTGAGTTAGATTGGGGAGAATAGCGAAAAATCTTGGCGCTCTGAGAGAGAAGGCGAATTTTTGTTTTCTCTTTTTTCTTCATGCGTTTTGAATATTACTTAATATATCATATAATGATATTATGTAAGATTCGGTAACGAGGTGTTTTTTAGAATGGAAGAGATGCAACCAATTAAAGATTTGAAAAAAATTGCGCTCATGAAAGATATTTTATCCAGGGGCGATTTTGGAGAACGAAATGTGTTGTTGTTTTCCATCGGTATTAATACCGCTTATCGAATTTCGGATTTATTGCATTTAAAGTTAAGCGATGTATTAGAAATTTATCGACAAAAAGTTCGGGTGAAAAGTCGGCTGAAGATGAAAGAGCAAAAGACGGAAAAAAATAACTCTGTGATCTTAACGAAGAAGTTGCAGAAGGACATTTGGGAGTATGTGCTAAAAAAACATGCGCAGGCAATCCAGGAACAAGAGTTAAATCACATTTGTTCACTAGTCGGAAGAAAAATGGGGGAGAACGGCCATTAAGTCGGCAACAAGGCTGGTATATTATCTCCAAAGCTGGAAAAAAAGCAGGGTTACAACATTTAGGTACGCACAGCATGCGAAAAACATTTGGCTATCATTTGTATAAAAATGGAGTAGGCTTGGAATTGATTCAACTGTTGTCAAATCATTCTTCACCAAAAATCACACTTAGATATATCGGTATCGAACAGGAAGATAAAGATCAGGCGGTAAGTAGTTTAGGGTTATAAAACATCAAAAACCAGAACAAAAAGTTCCGGCGAGGATGAGTTCCTTCTATTTCCAGGAAAGGCTCTATTTTCGTGTTTTTCATACTCCGATACCCATCTATAGAGCGTGTTTTCATGTACTTCTCATTGCTTGGAGAAAAAACGAACTGGATGTTTTTTCTTTACTATAAGGTTGACTGCTTGGAATTTAAATTCTTTAGAGTAGTTCTTTCTTTTCATGATAGACTCCTTTTCTCAAATTCGCTTATTTTTATTGTCTACTCTAGTATAACCATTCCAACCTTTTTTTATTTTCACTATTAATTACTGTCCAGAATGTGCTATAATGTTACTAACCAACGGTCAATAAAAGGAGTTAAAAATAATGTCCCCTCGTAAAATAGCTTCTCAAGAGCTGACGAAAGAAATAATTTTACAAAGTGCACGATCCCAATTTGTTGAAAAAGGCTTTCAACAAGTTTCCATGCGTAGTATAGCAAAGCTACTTCACTGTAGTCATGGTGCGATTTATTATTACTTTAAAAATAAAGCAGAACTGTTTTATGCCATTGTAGAAGATGATTTTTCTGAACTGAACAATCGGTTAGAAGAAACAATTCAGGGATCTGAAGATGATTCAGCAAAACTTTATAATGTACTTATTCGTTTTATTGAATTTGGATTAAACCACCAGAGTCAGTATGAAATCATGTTTCTGTTAAGAAATACCGAGGTAGACAGTCTATCTCAAGTAGCGGCCTACCAAAGTTATCAAAAATTTGCTCAAACGGTCCAATCTCTGTCAAAGAAAAGGTTGGAAAACGTAGATGTGTGGTCCGCATTTTTAGCGTTACATGGCTTTGTTTCACATTATTTCGGCTATGTTGATGATTTTGAAGAGGCGAAGTCTGCAGCTGAATTACACGTGAATTTTATAATAAAAGGTTTAAATGGATAGGGGCATTTTAAATGCAAGACTAGAACTTGCATTTATTTTTTAATATTTTTTAACCGGTGGTCAAAAATGAAAGGAAGTGTCTTATAAATGAAATCTGCATTAGTTTTGGGTGCATCAGGTGGAATAGGTTATGCACTAGTTCTTGAGTTAGTTAATCGGGGCGTAGAAGTGGTTGCCTTCTCAAGAAGAAAAGAAAGATTGAATGATCTTTATCAGCATGAATCAATGGTAACTATATTCGCGGGAGATGCATTAGTGGAAAAGGATGTTATCGAGGCAGCTAATGGCGTAGATGTAATCTTTCATGCGGTGAGTTTTCCTTACCAGGAATGGAAGGAAAAACATCCTTTATGTATAGAGATAATAGTTCGAGCTGCCGAGATACACCAAACAAAAATTGCCTTGGCCGATAATATTTATGCCTACGGTAGACAACCCAAAATAGAAGTAAAAGAAAATGCGAGCAAGGAGCCCTTTACAAAAAAAGGGAAAATACGACTTGCTATGGAAAATAGGTTGAAAAGAAGCGATATCCCTTGTTTGATTGTCCATATGCCTGATTTATACGGACCGAATGCAGAAAACACAATGATTCATGAAACATTAAAAAACGTAGTACTAAATAAAACTGCAAGCTTTGTTGGTGACATCAAAGTGGCTCGAGAATTTATTTTCACAATGGACGGTGCAAAGGCAATGGTGGAATTAGCTTTACGAGATGATACGTACAATCAAAATTGGAATATTCCTTCTGCGCACCCAATTACGGGAGAAGAAATTATTGAGATTTTACGTAAAGAAACAGGGTATAAAAAGTCAATTAGAACTGTCTCCAAAACAATGATTCGGTTTGCTGGACTATTCCAACCATTCATGAGGGAGATGGTTGAGATGATGTATTTGACAGAGGAGCCCGTAATCTTAAGTGGTGAAAAATACGAAGAAGAAATAGGAACTATACCAAAGACTCCATATAAAGAAGGGATTAAAGAAACATTAAATTGGATGAATGAGAGGGTATAGGGGTTACCTCTTATTTAATATGCAAGATCGTAATTTGGTGAAGTTAAAAGGTTATAATTTTTTCTAGTACTAACAATTATGCACAATTGTTATAAAATATTGAACCACTCTCATTAATCATTTTCGATTTGCAAAGAGCACTAGATTAAGAAATGCAATAGGAACATAATATACTACTATCACAAACGTTAAGTATCTACTATTGATAATTAATTGAAAAATGAGGCTGGACGTATAGGACTTTAAAATGGGACACATTAGCAATTCAGTCGAACAATTCTCTCTTGCTATTCCAGTGGTTGTTGAAGTTCACAAATGAAGAGGGATTAAGGAGAATAATTACGAATTTAACTACATGTTACTTGTTATAATGTATACAATCATCAAATAGCCTTACACTAATTACTTTTGGAGGAAACACAATTATGAAGAAGAGTAAACGAAGAAGTAAGTTGAAGCAGATAGGATTGCTATTTCTAAGTGCCATTTTATTAGTAAATGTTATATTTCAAACTAGTGCTTTAAAAGCAGATGCTGCCACTAGTTACGGATCTGATTTTCTGAAAACGCTTGAACTACAGGATGAAGATGGAAACGCATCTACAGATTTTGATAAATATGACAATGTAAAAATTCATTATACATGGGAAATTCCAAATTCAGCAGATGTTAAAGCTGGAGATACGATGGACTTTACACTACCAGCAGAAATAATACTACAAGCTAATTCAAACTTTGAATTAAAAGATAGTAAAGGAAATGTGGTAGGTAATGCTACTGCATCAAGTAGGACTGGAAAAGTAACCGTTACATTCACTGATTACGTAGAAAATAATTCTGATATTAATGGATCACTCGATTTTTGGAGTGGTTGGAATAAGGAAATTATAAATGAATCTGAAAATTATCCAGTTGAATTCCCATTAAATGGAGAAACAACAACTATTACTGTAGATATTTCAGGAACTCCAATTGCACCAACAGAAACAGCTTACAAATATGGATGGGTAGATCAAGATAATCCAGAAATCATTCATTGGGTAGTTAGAGTAAACTATGCTGAGATAAGTATTGAAAATGCAGTATACGAAGACACTATTGGGGCTAATCAAACTTTAGATTTTAGTTCTTTACAAGCTTTTCATGGTACCTATTCTGGGGACTCATTTACAAAAGGAGCTCAAGTTCCAGCAGCAGCCTTTAGTCAAACAAATGGTGGGTTTAAAGTAACTTTAGGAAATATTACAGATACGGTGAGGATTACTTACGATACTATTGCTACAGATGGAGGAGCGTCAGATAAGTATACGAATGCTGGTTCATTAACTGGTGATAATTATGTTACTCGTGAAATCCAGAATGAAACCCCTTATTCCGGTGGAAATGGTAGTGGAGATGGTACAACGGGATCTGTAGAATTAACAAAAATAGATGATACCACGCAAAAGAAACCTCTTGAAGGTGCAGAATTTAAACTAGTTAATTCAGCAGGAACAACTGTTCAAGAAGGTTTAACAACAGCAGCCGACGGGACATTATCTATTACACAATTGAAGTTTGATACTTATCAGCTTATAGAAACAAAAGCACCGGCAGGTTATGTTTTAGATAATACACCAGTTGAATTCACTATTGATTCAACACATCAAGCTATTTCTGTCACAAAAGAAAATACAACTATCAAAGGTTCTGTATCACTAACAAAAACAGATAGCGCAACAGCGGCAGTACTTGCAGGAGCAGAATTTGAGTTGCAAGATAGTACAGGTAAAACACTTCAAACAGGTTTAACAACGAATGAGCAAGGTATATTAACAGTAACAGATTTAGAACTAGGTGATTATCAACTAGTAGAAACAAAAGCACCGGCAGGTTATGAGCTAGATAGTACACCAGTCGTATTTACTATCGGACAAAATAGTACCAATGTATCTGTTACCAAAGAAAATACAAAGATTCCTGCAATACCAGATAAACCATTAACACCAGATACACCCGAAATGCCCATAATACCAAAAAAACCAGTAATTCCAGTAATACCAATCACACCGGCAGCTGTGTTACCACAAGCTCCAATTTCGAGGACAGTGATAAAGGAAACAACTAGTATGGTTAAGTTGCCAAAAACTGGAGACACGCCATTACAGTCTGATTTAGGATTATTATTAGTAGCACTTTCAACAGGTAGTTTAATTCTATTAAGAAAAAATAGACAGGGTTAAAAAATAGTATAATGATTTAAAATAGAAGCAATATTAAACTGGAGTCTAAGTGAAAAATCATTTAGACTTCAGTTTTTTATTCAGGAAACCACTAAAATATAGACAAGGTCGAAAAATCAATTTAGTTCTGTCATTACCATAAGTTAAATAGGGGTCCCAAGCGCCTACGGGAAATTTGTATCGATAAGGATTACAAATTCCCGTAATATCAACGTTTGACGACTCTCTATTTTTCTATGTTTAATTTTCTCAACCTCTTGGGAATAGATAACAAATCAAATTTGTATTCACCAAGAAACGTAATATGCTCCCAATTAATAGGAGAAATATGGTTCATATAGTTGGTTACTTCTGGATCTATTTTCACTAGATAATCATAGGCTTCTTGTAAATAGACGGCGTTCCATATACTAATAGCATTTATTAAAACATTTAGTGCACTTGCACTTTGAAGTTGCCGACGAATATCACGTTCCATGAATTTACCTCGGCGACCAAAAAATAGTTCTCTTGCCAAAGCATTTACGGCTTCCGTTTTATTCAAACCATGGGTAATCTTACGTCTTAAGCTATCATCTGTCACATAATCTATCATGAAAATACTCTTCTCAATCCGTCCCAATTCTCTTAAAGCGGTAGCTACCTTATTTTTTCGTGCGTAAGAACCTAGCTTTCCTAAAATTAGCGAACTTGAGACTTTACCAGTTTGAATGGAATAAGCGATTCGTTTAATTTCTTCGTAACTTTCATCAATGGTTTTTATATTGATCCTACCACTGATGAGCCCTAATAAATCAGGGTATTCTGAAGTTGGCTTTATAGAAAATAATTGAGACTTTTTTATATTCCTAATACGGGGTTCAAAATGAAACCCTAGTAAAGCCGTCATACCAAACACTTGATCTGTATAACCATTTGTGTCAGTGAAGTGTTCTTCAATATCTAAATCTGTTTCGTGGTAAAGCAAGCCATCTAATGTATGAGTCGCTTCTCTCGTGTTGGTCGAAACAACTTCAACATGATGTGAGGTATTTCTGTCATTGATTGACCGAATCATTGTGGCGCCTTTCTCTAAGCTTTTATAATGTGGATTCACGTCAGCCTTAATGGCGGATACACCTACTGGTACACGCATTCCATCGGAAGCACTCGTTTTACCTTCTCCCCAAAAATCAGCTATAGGAATTCCTAATTGAAAATTAACCAAAATAGATTGGGCACAGGTTAAGGCTTCTTTATAAAACCGCCATTGTTTAGTATTCGCCAATTGAGGATAAGTAATTCCGGGGGTGGATTGGGCCATTTTCTCAAGCCCAATATTCATTCCTAATCCTAATAAAGTGGCAAAAACAATTTTCTTTTCTCGTTCATTTGGCGGATTTCCAGTTGAATCATGGATAAATTCTTGCGAAAATTGAGTCCAGCTATCCACTTCTATTAATAGGTCACTTAATCTTATTTTGGGAATCATTGAATAAAGTTTTTTTCTATATTCCTCTGCTTCATCTGGTGTAACTTTCTCCAATTTTTTTAGCACCATTTTGGCTGAACTTTTGCCAGAATTCGAATAATATTGTAGTTGTGAGTCCAATATTGCGCCCCTAGAAGTCAAATAATCATCAAATGTATCTGGAATAGTGAGTGAGTTAACGCAAGCATCGGAACTGATTAAGTAATCATCAATGTTTCGATGGGCTAAGCTTCCTTCTACCGAAATATTTCCTGATCTAATATTATTTTTTAACTCTGTGAACGCTACCAACTCGTAGAAGGATCGGTCTATTTTTCCTTCTTCAGGTTGAACAAGACGTTCCCATTTTTTACTCACAAATTCAATGGATGTGTTTGCTGGTATTTTCCGTTTACCATCGTTTTTTAACTCATTTATTTGAGTAAGCGCTGTAAGAATTGGTTGTGCAGATGAGGTTGCTTTAAACGAGAGTATTTTTAAAAGCATTGGGGTATATCTTCTAAGGTAAGTGGCTTTATTTCTCACCATTTCTAAATATCCGTGATTTTTCTTACCAGTAATTCGTTTAGCGTCTTCTCCATCTTGGATTAAGTCATGCCAGGGGATAACTCGTTCTATTTCGTCAAAAGGATTACTGTCGTTGTCTTTTGCAAAATGAAGTGCATCAATCAGAGACGCATAATGTTCTAATTTTTCAGTCGCCAACTTCCCTTTCTCTTTCAACAGTTCTTGCGAATCGTGCATCCCTTTTCGTTTAATCCCCGCTAAAATCCGGTCATTAATTTCAATGAGCAGATCGATCAGATACTGATGATGATCCACTAAAAAAGCAATGAGTAAGGAATACTTTTTTTCGAATTCAAAACGAGAAAAATCATAGGCATCGTAATTATCACCTAATCGTGCTAACTGAAGAAATCTATTTCGGTGAATATGCGACACATTGATTGTTCCTAGTTCAAGAACCGTAATCGCCTCAACTTTTTTGCAAATGGTCATAAAACTCTCTGGATTGGCTTTGCCAGGGATATCTTTTAACCAGGCGAGTTTAGTCATCTTCGTTTCTTTATATACTAGAAACAACTCATCTAATTTCTCGATTTGTGTTTCTGTTAGTGAATCCAGAAGAATTGAAAACAGTGTGCTTTCAGCCTTATCACGACAATGGCTGATAATGTCTTCTAGTGTCGCTATCGATGGAAAAATAATTCGATTTTGGGTGAGGAAGCCTAATGTTTTTTTCATGAGATAGGTAGAGTCATCATTTTCTAATGCCAGCTTAATAAGAAATGCTATTAATTGATTGCGTGTGTCGACACTTCCAAAACGCTGATACCTAAATGTTTCTAATATCTCATTAAAGTGATTGGCACGTGTGTTCCTATGGGCGTATAAGGCCAGTTCAATTGAGTCAAGATGTAACTGGCGCCTTACATAAGAGATTAAACGGTCTGATTGGATGGACCAGTTACTCAACGAACACCCAGGGTATCGTGCCAAGCAGAGCTGAATGGCAAACCCTAACTTATTGATATCCCCTCTGTGTTGGTTGATGATATCTAAATCAGAGTCAGAGAAACTGAAATAAGCTTGAAAATCCTCTTCAGATAAGTGATCGACAGAAAGAAGTTGCTCCCGCTGTGCTGCTGTTAAAATTTTCTTTAATGCCATAAGTTAGTTTTTCCTTCCATTAAGATAGCGGTATAGGGTTGTTTTGCTTAGTTTAGAGGCATCAAGAATCTGATTAATTGAATATTCCTTACTATCGTACATTTTCAAAGCCAACTCAATTGATTGACTGGCTTTACTTGGTCGCCCCCCTTTTTTTCCACGTGCTCTTGCTGCTTCAAGACCTGATTTGGTTCTTTCAATTGTAATATCACGTTCCAACTCTGCTAAACTAGCCATGACTCGGAAAAAGAATCTTCCCATAGAAGTAGAGGTATCAACGTTATCTTGAATAGAGATAAAATTAACCCCAAGCTCTTCAAACGTTTCTGAAAGCTCAATCAAATGTTTAGTTGAACGTGAAATTCGATCAAGTTTATAAATAACCACTGAGTCACCTTCACGTAACCCCTTTATCATGTCTTCCAATTGTGGACGGTCTCGTTTTGAACCCGTCACCTTTTCTTGGAATAGTTTATCGATACCGTGTTGGGTGAGTGCATCAATTTGCAAATTCAAATTTTGATCCTCTGTACTCACTCGAGCATAGCCAAAAATCATAAAAAGCCTCCTTACTATTAATGACTTAAATGTACCATAACTCATCAATAATTACCATATAGGCACTTTGAAAAAAGAACGAGTTTTGGTACCTGGTTTAGGGCTCAAACGGATGAAAAACAGATGAATTCAAAAAGTGCCATAAACGACCATTTAAGGTACTGGTTATAATAGTCAATTGTTATTCAAACGAACACTTGACTATCAGATTGGAACAGAGTATAATCACCCCTATAAACATTCAAGTGTCTCTTTGAGTGTTGGAAGGAGAAACTGAATATGACTGTAGATATTTGCGAAATTACTTGTATTGATGAAGAAAAAGTAAAACGGGTGAAGACTGGACTGGAAACCGTAGAAGTTACAACTATCAGTCAAATATTTAAAATTCTGTCTGATGAAACAAGGGTTAAAATTGTGTATGCATTACTGACAGAAAATGAACTTTGTGTATGCGATCTAGCTAATATTGTCGAAGCAACAGTTGCCGCTACGTCCCACCATTTACGCTTTTTAAAGAAGCAAGGGATTGCGAACTATCGAAAAGATGGAAAGCTTGTTTATTATTCTCTTGCGAATGAAAGGGTTAGAGATCGGATAAAACTTATATTACTTAATTTTGAAGGAGTGGGAGTCTAATGGCAGAAAAGACTGTTTATAGAGTTGATGGATTAAGCTGTACAAATTGTGCGGCCAAATTTGAACGGAATGTAAAAGAAATTGAGGGTGTAACAGAAGCTATTGTAAACTTTGGCGCATCAAAAATCACGGTAACAGGTGAAGCAAGTATTCAACAAGTTGAACAGGCTGGAGCATTTGAACACTTGAAAATCATTCCAGAGAAAGAATCTTTTACTGATCCAGAGCACTTTACTGACCATCAATCGTTTATTAGAAAAAATTGGCGATTATTGCTTTCTGGATTATTTATTGCAGTGGGGTATGCGTCACAGATCATGAATGGGGAGGACTTTTATCTTACTAATGCACTATTTATTTTTGCAATTTTCATAGGAGGCTATTCTCTCTTTAAGGAAGGATTCAAAAATTTATTGAAGTTTGAATTTACAATGGAGACACTGATGACAATAGCTATTATTGGAGCTGCTTTCATTGGTGAATGGGCAGAAGGATCCATTGTGGTGATTCTATTCGCAGTAAGCGAGGCGCTTGAGCGTTACTCGATGGATAAGGCACGACAATCTATTCGTTCCCTAATGGATATTGCGCCAAAAGAAGCACTTGTGAGACGCTCGGGCACCGACAGAATGGTTCATGTAGATGACATTCAAATTGGCGACATTATGATTATAAAACCTGGTCAAAAAATTGCGATGGATGGTCACGTTGTGAAAGGTTATTCAGCCGTCAATCAAGCAGCGATTACTGGTGAATCTATTCCTGTTGAAAAAAACATCGATGATTCCGTTTTTGCTGGAACGTTAAATGAAGAAGGATTGCTTGAAGTTGCGGTCACAAAACGAGTAGAAGATACCACGATTTCAAAAATTATTCACTTAGTTGAGGAGGCACAAGGTGAACGTGCTCCAGCTCAAGCATTTGTTGATACATTTGCTAAATATTATACGCCAGCCATTATTGTGATCGCCGCACTGATTGCAACAGTACCGCCATTGCTGTTTGGTGGAAACTGGGAAACGTGGGTGTATCAAGGGTTATCTGTATTAGTGGTTGGGTGTCCTTGCGCCTTAGTTGTTTCAACTCCTGTTGCCATCGTCACCGCCATTGGAAATGCAGCTAAAAATGGCGTATTGGTAAAAGGTGGTGTGTATTTAGAAGAAATTGGTGGGCTAAAAGCCATTGCGTTCGATAAAACTGGTACCTTGACAAAAGGTGTGCCGGTGGTCACTGATTATATTGAACTAACAGAAGCCACAAACATTCAACATAATAAAAACTATATCATCATGGCAGCACTGGAACAATTATCTCAACACCCCCTTGCTTCAGCCATTATTAAGTATGGAGAAACGAGAGAAATGGATTTAACTAGTATTAATGTGAACGATTTTACATCCATCACAGGAAAAGGGATTAGAGGAACTGTAGATGGTAACACCTATTATGTTGGAAGTCCCGTTCTATTTAAGGAATTACTAGCATCGCAATTTACTGACTCCATTCATCGACAAGTGAGTGACTTACAACTTAAAGGGAAGACTGCTATGCTTTTTGGAACAAATCAGAAACTGATTTCTATAGTGGCAGTTGCTGACGAGGTTAGGTCATCCAGTCAACATGTTATTAAACGACTTCATGAGCTGGGGATTGAAAAAACTATTATGTTGACTGGCGATAACCAAGCCACAGCGCAAGCAATTGGCCAACAGGTGGGTGTTTCTGAAATAGAAGGTGAGTTAATGCCCCAAGATAAACTAGATTACATTAAACAGTTGAAAATAAACTTTGGTAAAGTGGCCATGGTTGGAGACGGTATTAATGATGCGCCAGCCCTAGCAGCGGCCACGGTTGGAATTGCAATGGGCGGAGCTGGAACTGACACAGCCATTGAAACAGCTGATGTTGCCTTAATGGGAGACGACTTACAAAAATTACCTTTCACGGTAAAGTTGAGTAGAAAAACACTCCAAATTATTAAGCAAAATATCACATTTTCCTTGGTCATCAAACTGATTGCTCTTTTGCTAGTCATTCCAGGGTGGTTAACATTATGGATTGCAATTATGGCGGATATGGGTGCGACTCTTTTAGTCACGTTAAATGGCTTACGATTAATGAAAGTGAAAGATTAATTACCGCTATTGTCTAGTTGGTTTTTTGAATTATTCTGAAAGCATTCCTTATTGTACAAAATAACAGGTGAGATCAAAGGAAATCTCCTTATCGATACAAATTCCCCGTTGGCGCTCGGGACCCCAAATAGTAATGTCTAAATTAGGTTTATGTCAATTACGCAAGTAATCAAAACACTAGCAGCATTTTTTTAGCTTGGTTTATATTTCTAATTTCATTTGGAATAATATCAACTAAATATGTTGCTTATCACACGTGCTATGGTACACTTTTCTTGACTAACAGTTACATTACCGGAAGGAATGAACTCTATTTAGAAAAACATATGATCGTGAATTTAAGCTGAATATTTCTCAGGATATCCGTGGGATAATGCCATAACTGGATCCTTTTTCAAGTATTTGAAAAAAGAAGAATTAGACTGTAGAGTATTTAAAACCATTCAAAAAGTTACACTTTCTTCATTTGAGTATATTGAAGGATATTACAATCCCAAAAGAACTCATTCCGCTAATAATATGCTGACACCAAATCAAAAAGAACAAATCTATTTTGAATCACTTTGAAAATTAACTTATTTTCTGTCTACTTTATTGACATCTGTCCACAATTCAACAAAACTATCTTTAGATACATTAAATAAAATCTGTCATGCACTAAATATTACATTGCAAGAATTTTTTTTAGAAAATGCCACTACCATGGAAAAGCAATTATTTCATCAGATAAAATCGCTGGATGCGGATCAACAAAAACACTTATTGCAATTTCTAGATTCTTTCACGAAATCATAAATGGGCACAAATAAGTTATATATTTGTGTCCATTTAAGGTATACCCAAAATAAACACAAGTTTACTATTGCGAATGCTATGTTTTTCGTGTATAATTAGGGTGTATATTAAATGGTTTTAAAAAAGAAGGGATTTTATCAATGATAATAGCTTATGCACGGGTGAGTTCTACTGATCAAAATTTAGATCGACAAATGGAAGAATTTAAAAAACATGGGGCTGAAAAAATATTTGTAGAGAAGAAATCTGGTGCGAATGTCATAAATCGGGAAGAATTTAATAAAGCACTAAATTTCGCTCGTGAAGGTGATTTTTTTATGGTAGAAGCCATCGACCGGTTAGGGAGGAATTATACAGAAATTGTACAGACAGTAAATTTCCTTAAAGAGAAAAATATTGGCTTATTGGTCACGAGTGTCCCTTTGTTAAGTGAGCCGTTAGGTGATCCCCTACTGGATAAATTTGTAAAAGATTTAATTCTTCAGTTATTAGCTATGATTGCGGAAAGAGAAAGAACAGAGAGCAAAAGAAGACAAGCGCAAGGGATAGCGATAGCAAAAGAAAAAGGAGTTTATCAAGGTCGGCCGAAACTATATTCAGCAGAGGCGAAGGATCCTCAAAAACAAGCTGTATATTACCAAATTGTTCATATGTTAGAAGCTGGATTACCAATTAAACATATCGCAAATAAAAATGGAGTTACACGAAGTACAGTATATCGAATAAAAAACGAATTGGAGTGAAGATTAGTGGAATATACATTAGAAGAAATTAAAGAAAAATACGTGGAAGTGAATGCAATGGAAGAACCTATGCGCACGAGAAAGCTAACTGCTTTAATGGAGATTTTAGAAAAGCAGCATGGAACCCTTCAGATGTATCCGACAAAAGAATTTTTGGCAACAGAAGCAGTACAGTTATATCAAGAAATTGGAAATGCTCGCGTTTTTGAGGAAGAATAATGTAGACAAAAAATCGAATGTAAACAAGCAATAAGTGGAAAATAAGTACATAAACGTTCACAAAATCCTCATCAGGAAGATAAATATCAGGCGTAAGTAGTTTAGGGTTATAAAACATCAAAAACCGGAACAAAAAGTTCCGGCGAGGATGAGTTCCTTCTATTATATGGGTAATAGAAGCCTTATTTGATTAGTATAGCAGATAGTAGGGAAGTTGTTATGTGAAAAGTAAACATATATAGTATATGAATGCGTTTTCGTATTAAAGACCATTTTAATTCTCTACTAGTAGTCCTAGTCGAATGCATCACCCCTAAAATCGAGCAACGGTTGGACTATTTGTCCGTTTTTTTATGTAAAATGATTCACAAAATGCTCACAAATGGTTTCTAACAAAATGCTATACTGAAAGGTAGGGAGAGATCCCCTCATTTTAGATAGAGAGGAAGCGACGAGATGAGCGAGATAAAAGTACAAGAAACGACTTTCCAAAGCCATGCAACCAAACTGGAAAGCGCCAGTGATGGGAGCTATTTACCACTGAAAAACGGTAATATGCCCTATTCAAGAGCTAATTCGATTAATGAATTGCGATCGGCGTTAGTTGATTTATTGGATGTAGTGGAGCGTTTTCAAACAGTCACGAAAAAAGATAGCGAGCGACTGACACAAATGGGAACTGCCTATGCGAATCAAGATAAAAGCGCCGGACAGAAAATCAGTCAGCTGGAGGTGCGCTAAATGGATGCGAACTACAGCAAACTAGAGCAACAACTCCAACAAGTAAAAAAGGCAACAACCACCGTAGAAACAAATATAGATCAGACCCGAAGAAAACAAAATAAACAAGATTGGCTGGAAGAAGACACGAAGCACTTGGAACAAGAAAAATGGGAATTGTTGGAGTATTTCCGTACTGGCTGGCAAGGAGAAGAAGCGAATGGGTTTCATCATTTCTTAGAAGACCAACAGCAGGAAGAAGCGACTGCCTGGAAGAAAGACCTCCACTTGAAAAAAAACCATTTGGAAATGGAACAACAAGAAAATAAGGCGCAGCTCCACGCACTAGAAACGAAACAAACGACCTTGCAAAAGGAGTGGAGAGCATGAGCCGAATAGACATCGCAGAATTGAACGATTTTCTTCATGGTTTACGTAGTAGTAATGCAGAAGCCAAAGATATGATGGGAAATATCACCCAAGCAGCTGCCGATTATGCACAGGATGATAGTTTAAAAGGCGCAGCAGTGACCACATCCAAGCAGTATTTTACGGATACATATATGCCCATTATTCAAAGTATTATCGAAGCACTTAATGAAAGTGAAGAACGGTTGGCTCAATATATCCGAGAATTTGGCGCTCAGGTAGATCCATCTCCTTCAGCTAAAGTCGATGCGCAGATTTTACAAGAAGTGATGGAAAAAGTCAGCCAGCTGCAGCGAAAAGAAGAAGATTTACACCAACAATTAACTGCCCCAAATACACGGCCAGACATGGAACAAGTTTATGTCGTGAAATCAAGAAGTGTTCATACGCAACTTTTACGAGCAATCGAAAAGGAAAACATCCTGGAAAGATACCTGGCATTTGAACAAAGTCATGGGGATTTTTTTAGCGCACTGCATGAACTTATTCTCGCAACCAGTCGTACGGTACAAGAATTACTTCAACATGTGACATTCAATGCGCAAACAGGTACCTACACCGTGTCACCAAGTATCACTTCGAGCTTGCAGCTCATGAAGAAATCCCTAGATCATGCCCGAAAAGAAAACGACAAAGACCCCTATCCGGATGGTTTCGAAGACTATACCTTGTTCGCTTATACTTATGTGAACGACCAAGGAAAAAATGGGACCATGTGGTTAATTGAAAAAAATGGTAAACGGGTAGAAAACAAGGAATTACAAGACTTTCTCGAAAAAAACGGCCAAGATTTACCCCCAATTTCTTATACAGAACTATCAGGAGAAGACTTAGAACGCAAAGTCAATGACTCCTGGAAAGAAGGAGTGAATTATTTAACTGGCCAAAAAGTAACGGATGCTAGTGCTGGTGTCTTAAGAACCTCTGCTTATATTGCCAGTGGGAAAGATATCATGGACGATACTGGGCTAACAGATATGGCTTTAAGCGCAGGATTTGGTATTGCAGCAGCAAGAAATAAACTTGTTATTGAAGAGAAAACAAATTTTAATAAAACAAAAAATGCAGTACCTGAAGAAGAATTAAATGATTTTGCAACAGATATTTTTCTTCCTGATGAATACTATTATAACAATAGGTTGCCATCTAGAGTCGAACCAGGTACTAAATCACTAGACAAATTTGATGAATTTGGTAATTTAAAACAAACGAAATTTTTTGATCAATATGGCCGTCAAAAAGGTTGGATAGATTACACTAACCATGGAAGACCAGAAACACATAGTGCTCCCCATTGGCATGAGTATATTTACAATGAGGAATTTCCTTTAGGGAAAAAAATAAATCATAAATTTGATACTAATCCACCGTTTAAAAGATAGGAGTGAGATATGTTGGAAAAATTAGATTTTACCTACAATAATGCAAATTATAATGCAGAATTTTTAATAAAAATCCTGACTTTATTAAAAGATATTACTAAAACGGAACAATTTGAAATTAGATTAATAGAAGCAGTACCGAATGACCAAGAAAAATTCATGGAAGAAAAAGGACTATTTAGTCAAGAAGTGTTGGATTTTAATAACCTAGTTAGAGATTCACATGGGATTCAGGTTGATTTTAATAGGATTGTAAATATTTTAAAACAATGTCGAACAGTTTGGGACATAAGTATGTCAGCAAATATATCTGATAATGAATGGATTAAAGTTGATCTTATAGAAGGGGATTTATTTACAATTATTCACAATGAAAATTATAATATTAAGAGTATTTTGGCTAACTATATAGATAATAATGAAATAATTATTGATAAAGTTAGCAAAATATAGCTATTTGAGTAAAAACGCATAAATAGGATAAATGAATCTCGCACCACAAAAATAAGAAAAAAGACATATTGCAAATAAGAACATATGTTTGTATAATACATACAAACATATGTTCTTATTATTTTTTGGAGGTTTTGGCCATGGAAAAGTTATTAATTGGGAAAAAGTATTATGAAAGGGTCACCCAACCTATTATTACAAGTGAGCGTTGGGAACAATATTTAACATTAATACACGACTCCATAGAAAATGATTATTCTCTACGATTTACCACGTATGCAGGTGGTTATGAACATCATGTTTCAGGAAAGTGTTACTTATTTAATGAATCCCTGAAGACTATTTTAGTTAATGGAATTATTGTGCGAGATACAGAAATACTCTGGATTGAAAGGTTGTGATTTGGATGACCTACCAGGATAGAGGCATTAAAAAATGGCAAGGATTTTTCTTAAGTGAACATAATGAGCAAATGGATCAGCAGCAAGCTTCTTCTAAGTTGAAATGGCGAGAAGCTATGTCGTCAGAATGCATTGAGAGTGTGTTAAGTGCTGCCATCACACACCAGTCTTCATTAGTGATACAAAAAACGCCCCAAAATGTAGATTCTTTTCCGGAGCCGGATGTTATCGGAAAAATAGTTGGAATAGATGAAGATTTACTGTTTATACGGACAGCAACCGAAGTGATCTCTCTCCCCTTCTCCAGCATTTTAAATGTGGAAGAACGGACTTTAGAAAAATGGTACAAGTAGAAGATTACTCTCATGCTCCAAGAAAAGATATTTTATGTATTGATGTGAAGTCCTTTTTTGCCAGTGTAGAGTGCGTGAAAAGAGGATTAGACCCTTTAAAAGCAAAATTAGTTGTGATGAGTAATGCGGACCGAGCAGGCGGTTTAGTCCTAGCAGCAAGCCCGATGATGAAAAAAATACACCGAATAAAAACAACCTCTCGCATGTATGAGGTACCTACATGGGACGAAGAAATCATTATTGCTCCACCACGCATGAAACTTTATCTAAAAGTAAATGCGATGATACAAGCCATTTTCTTGCGCTATGTACCTAAAGAATTTTTCTTCCCCTACTCGATTGATGAGGCATTTTTGGATGTCACTGGATCACATGCATTATTTGGATCCACGCAAGAAATTGCGGAACGAATTCAAGCGGATATTTTAAGAGAGTTACGTTTGTTTGTGACGGTTGGAATTGGTGATAACATGCTGTTATCCAAACTTGCATTAGATAATGCGGCCAAACATCAAACGGATGGAATTGCTAACTGGAGATATGAAAATGTCCCGGATACTATCTGGAAAATAAAAGAATTAACCGATATGTGGGGTATTGGCCATCGGACTGCAGAGAATTTAAAACGGTTAGGAATATTTAGTGTCTATGCGTTAAGCCAGTCCCCTCCCCCACTCTTGAAAAGGCGATTAGGAGTGATAGGGGAGCAATTATACTACCATTCGCATGGGATTGACTACAGTAAAATAAATGAGCGATATGTACCTGTTTCGAAGTCATATGGGAAGAGTCAAATTTTAGAACGTGATTATCATGATCCGTTTGAGGTCGCTATTGTTATACGTGAAATGGCTGAAGAAATTGCGATGCGATTAAGAAAACATCACGTCAATACGACAGTGGTGCATATCGGGATTAGGTACAGTAAATACAGCATAAAGAGTGGTTTCAGGCATCAGCTGAAAATTGACGCTACTAGTAGCAATAGAGAACTGGTTGGACACTTTCTAACTCTTTTCTGGAAGTATTACGAGAATGAAGCTGTTAGGCAAGTGGAGTTAAGTTGCGGAGGGATTATTCAAAAAGCAGGTTTGCAGTTAAATTTATTTGAAAATCCTGTACAGACAGTGAACCAGGAACAATTAGATGTGACGATTGATAAAATACGAGCTAGATATGGATTTAAGTCTATGATGCATGCAAGCAGTTTACTAACTGGAGCGACTGGCTTAAAGCGTTCTGATATCTATAGTACCCTTAGTAGAGACCAAGATATCCAATATACTTACATTTTCTTATAGGCTGGACAGTCCTTTTCTTACTGTCTACTATATGAGAGAATAAACAAAAGGAGGCTTTCTATGAGAGTACAAGAAGTCATATTAAACAATGGAGGGAGAAGATATTTAGTTCTAGACGATCAAGGGAAACCGATTCAACCAGTTTTACAATATATGAAGTATCTAGATAATACACAAAAGAGTCCCAACACACAGCGTACTTACTGCTATGCATTGAGAGACTATTTTGTTTTTTTGTCTTTAACTGAAACAAGCTACGAACTTGCCAACATCAAAACAATAGCAAATTTTCTATCCTGGTTAGTAAACCCCACTTTAATTGAAAGAGTTCAACACCTAATACCCCCCACTTTAAAAAGCGAAAAGACAGTCAACTTAAAAGTTACAGCTGTACTATCCTTCTACAAATTTCTCTACCAATTTGAGCATATTGAATATGATGTCGCTCAGCGAGCGTATGTAGATGTAAAAGGTATCAAGCAATATAAAGGTTTTTTACATCACATCACCAAAAATAAAAGAGTATCAGAAAGTATCTTAAAATTAAAGGAACCCAAAAGCAGAGTTGAAACAATTCCAGACTTCACTTTACAAGCAGCGTTAGGAGCTACAACGAATGTAAGGGATTTCTTTTTGCTTCGGTTACTTTATGAAACAGGGTTAAGAATTGGAGAAATATTGTCGCTGCACAAAGAAGATATCTTATTCGATCTTCACCAAGGACACCGAGTTCGTCTAGTTTATCGAAAAGAACAACCGAATGACTCTCGTCAGAAAACCGGCTTACGTGAAGTTCATATCTCCGCCAACTTAATCGACTTATTCGACGACTATATGTACAGCATTTTAGATTTTGATCGCTCCGATTCTTTATTCGTAAAAGTTAAGGGGAAGTCCCAAGGACTACCCCTTAACTATCAAGATGTTATGGCAACATTTAAAAGAATTGAAGGAAAAATCGAGTACCATTTACATCCACATTTATACCGGCATACCCACGCTACTAAGTATTACGAACAAACTAAAGATATCAAAATTGTTCAAGAGCGACTTGGTCACAAACACATCCAGACAACAATGAACCTCTATTTACATCCAACAGATAAAGAAATCCGAGCACAGTGGGAAAAAGCGAGTCCAGCTTTTAGAATGGAGGAATAATGGAAGGACATTTTACTAAGTCTTATCCATTGAAAGAGTACGAGGAAAAATTACGAGCAATACTTAGCACGTATACAAGAAAAGAAATCTTAGCTGATGGTTCTGTCCAAGAGACAGTTATTGAAGATGACTATCTTTTAGTAAATGATATTTGGAAACTTGATTTTTTTGTCAATATTCCGCAATTCCGTGAACGCCTAACGGAGTATAGAGAAAATCCGGTCAATCATATATTCATAATAACATTTAATTCGGTTCACCCTATCATAAATCTAGAGTTGAAATGTCTATACAAGTTAAAAATATTCAATGATGAGTGGACAGCTTACTCCAGCTTTCAAAAGCACACGCATCGTTATCGAGTTATTAATTTTATGCAATTGTTCTATCCTGAATCCAGCTCGTTAAAAGAACTAGATATTGATAAAGCTGAAGAACAATATATTGCCTGGTTACGTGAAACAGGAATTGAAGTAACGGAAGAAAAAAAATTTAGACATGGTCGTCCCGTAGAAATTAGAAAAGTTAGAACAGCAGCCTTCCTCAGATCAGCCTACAATTCAATCATGCACTACTTGGACGATCGTCCATTATGGGTAAGAGATGTATGGCGTTTAAAAGACTTCCAAGATAGCTTTGATTTTGAGTACCATAAATCAAGTCCGCAAGGATTTGTTCGCTTTGATAGCATTGAAAATAACGAGTTAAAACAAATGGCAAAAGATTATATAAAAGATCGGCTTTTAGGTAAACGGCACATGAGCTGGCATAGTGCGCAAGCATACTCTAGAATACTCAGCCGCTTTTTTAACATCATTTCACCGACAGGGACTGAAAAAAAGGCTATTCGTAATCTTGAAAGAAAAGATATACTAGCCTTTATTGAGTGGACGCGTTGTTATTATGCAGAGAATAATCGCAAAGGATTGGAGAATCACCTGAATCGTTGCATGGGAGTACTACAAAAATTCTTGGAAGAATTACAATTACTTGAACATAAAGAAGCACCTAGAAAATCGATCCGGCAACTAATTAATCCTGGTGATTTCCCTAAATATACTCAACACAGACAGGTTAATAGTATCCCTGATAGCGTCTTAGAGCAACTTTTCAGCAATCTAAATTATTTACATCCAGAGGTCATTCCAATTGTCTGGATTACGTTCAAAACAGGTCTGAGGATATCTGACGTTCTTACCTTAACAAATAAGTGTTTGATAACTGTCAACGAGAGTCCCTATCTGCAACTAGACATTTCAAAAACAAAAGTGCATAACCATCGGATACCAATTGATACCCACATAGCTGACATTATCACCTTTTTAGCGAAGAGATGTGAGCTAGAAACAAATATGGACAATAATCCTAAGAGATACTTATTTCCACGTTTATCTGGAACTAGAAAAGGACGTCCTTTTACGCAAGGCTTTGTAAGAGAAGAATTGAATACTTTGGCAATTAAACAAAATATTGCTGGTGAAGATGGAGAAATTTATCATTTCCGAATGCATGAATTTCGTCATACCTACGCTGTTAAATTACTGAATAATGGAGCGGATATTTTAACAGTCCAAGAACTATTGGCCCACGCATCCCCAGAAATGACGATGGTCTATGCAAGGTATTCTGATGACAATAAAAGAAAAGAATTCGAAAAAGTTCTAGCAAGTGGCACATTCGAGTTTAGTCAAAATGGTTTATTGCAAAAAATAGAACCGGATCAGTTGAATAAAGAGAATCTTGATTCTCTTTGGCAGAATCACAAATTGAACGCTATCGATAATCCCTACGGGACTTGTATGGCTCGTTTAAATGGGAAGTGTCCGTTTATTAATGAACCACCTTGTTTAAGCTGTAATAATGGGAATCCATGTAAGGATTTAGCTATCGGTTTATCTGATTTAGATAATGAAAAATATCAGTTGCACATAAAGACCATGACAAAAACGATCGAACTTTTAAAGAGCAATGGGCGAATGGATCTAGTTGAAAAAAATGAGTATCTTCTAGAAAAATACACTGATATTGAACGCAAAATCACGCAAGGAAGTATTATCTATGGAAGATCAAACCGGACAGATTAGGAGAAAATTATGACCTTTGATCAAAGGAAACATCTGAAGATGTTACACAAGAAAAGACGTGCCGAAACTCTTGAAAAAGTTGAACAAGCTATTTACTATCTTGAAGCAACAAAGCAGCCTATTAATTTCTCGAGGATAGCAAAACAATCTGGTGTTGGGAAATCGACACTGTATTCAATTCCAGAAGTAAAAGATCGAATAATTATTTTCCGTGAGGTGTCTTTAGGAAAGAGTTATACGCAAAAAGTAAAAAAAGAGCAGGATACTAGTGTGATTCAATCCTTAAAGCGAAAGATTCAAACGCTAGAAACAGAGAACAAAGAACTGAAACTTAAAATCAAGCATATATACGGCCAAGTTTTTGAAAATACTGACTAAATCAATTTAAAAGGGTTGAACTCGCAGCATTGAAAAATGTGCTGTTACGAGTTCAACCCTTTCTTTTCCAAGTCCATTCCAAGGTATCGGTATATCCTTAAAAGATCGTTTCCTTCTACTGTTCTAAGTTGAAAGTAAAAAATATGGTCTTTACTGTCTACTGTCATATAGCTAGGTATCCTAAACCGGGTAATATTTCTCTTATTCATCAAATAGAGCAGTTCGTCTTGTAATGCAAAAAAAGGCACATCTATCAGAACGAAGTTCAAAAAGTCTTTTGTCAATTTTTCTGAGTTTTCAGTATGGTAGTCAAATTCAGCACCTTCCACATTCAACGTCATGAAAGATCACTCCACTTATTTGGATTGATCATACGAATATGATTGATTGAATTACTGGGAATAACTTGAATTCCAGTATCTGGATGTGAGACAAAAATACTTGTGTCCCTGAAACCTTCGACAACTCCGATAATATCTGCATAAGCATTTCCTTCAGTATTCAGCTCGCTAAGCTGAATTTCAACAACATCTCTGGTAGTATAAGAGGATTCTAGCATTTCTGAGATTTCCGTTTCGCTCATCTTCGGTTTCCTAGACCAAAATGTATTTCTTCCCTTTTTTTCAATATCCATTTCTGCGGTATGTTCACTTAAATAAAAGCCCATCCACTTTGCCATTCCTCGATCATCGTAGTCGCGAATAAGTGGATCAGGATGATAAGACATAAATGATTCTCCCATGTTTTAAACACCTCCACTAAACCTCTTCAGGAAACGGAGTTTCCAAAAAAGTTTCTACCATTTCCTGAATATCATTTTGTCTAAAAAAAGGAATTTCCAAATAACGAACGTTGTTTTTCCTACACCACTGCCGCTTGATTTCCATGTTTCTTAGGATATTTTGAAATCTCTTTGTACTGCAACCTCGTTTGAAGTAATGGTGTGTACCGTGATACTCAATGATGTGCCACTGATTGGATTTTTGGAAAGCTACATCAACACGTAGTGGTCTATTTTCAATAGTAGTAAGACCCTTGAACATCCTTTCACGGTCGTATTTAATCCCATAGTAATTCATTAGTTGGCAAATGAGTTGAATCTGCCAACTCGGTTGTTGGCTGGGAACCAACGGAAATGGTTTGTACAACATTTTTGCCTTTGGATGATAAGAAAGGTTAGCAATGAAGACTTTCTTTTTCCATCCATTGATAGTGATCGTGGCTTTCGTATGAAGGTGGATTTTTCCTAAGTAATCATAGGGTAAATACCAATCATACAGTTTTTTCTGAATCTCACCATTTCTCATAAATGAAATAGAAACAACATTGAAGTTCTCTTTAATAAAAAGTAGTTCATTCATAGGTTAGGTACTCTTTCTACAGTTTTATAGTGACTACAAGCCATCCAAACCACCGGCACCGCCAGCATGACCTCCCACCAAATTCGCTTGACTCAAGCTCCTAGCGTGTTCTAAAGTAGAACTTGCACGGACAATTGAGACAAAGCCATACTTTTCTCTGATCTGATCCATTATTTGATCCAGCTTCTCATTTTTAATCTGTTCTTCCGGTTCTTCGAACAGGTTTAGTTGGCTTCCTGCATGATAAAGCAGTCCTGAATAAGACACACCGATATTTCTAACTAGACAGCCGGTATAAAATTTATTGAATAAATACAATAGGTGTCCAGCTAACTTGTCAGTGTTATCAGTAGGGGTAATCTTTAGTTGCCGGCTAAATCCTTTCTCTAATTCGTCCTTAGAATAACCAATTGATAAATTGACCGTTGAAGTTTTAGCTTGTCTGCGGCGCAAACGAATAGCAACCTGTTCGGCCATTTCCCGAATCACCAAAGGCATTTCATCACCCTTGTAGTATCGTGGTAAAATTTGACTGTTTCCTAGATTTTCAGACTTGGGGACATAGCGTTCTTGGATTTTTGTCCGATCAATGCCATTGGCATGATGGTACAGCTGCAAACCGATTACCCCAAATTTTTCTTTTAATCGGTAAGGCGTAGCATGAGCCAAATCATAGATTGTGGAGACACCCATATTATACAGGTTTTGCTTCATACGGTGACCAATCCCCCAAAAGTCGCTAATCTCAGGCATAGCCCAAACCTTTGTTTCTACATCGGAATAGTTCCAAGAAGCCCGCATATTTACTGTGCTTTTAGCCTCGTTGTCCAGCGCCAGTTTAGCAAGTAAGGGATTACTGTTTGACATACCAACGGTAGAATAAATCCCAGTTTCTCTCAAGATATCTTTTTGGATCATTTGGCTGACAATATTTAGTTTTTCTTTCCTAGTTAAACTTTTGTCTGGTACAAAGTAGTTTAAACTGTGGGTTAGTTCAACAACCCCTTCATCGATGGAGTACCACATAATGTCTTCATCCGCTGCGTACTTGCGAACGATTTTTTGAATTTTTAGGTTTTCCACTATGTAATAACGCATTCTAGGAGGAGCTACGATAAGTTTTTTCATCATTGGATTTTCCTCTACCGTAGGTAGTTCCCAAGATCTTGTGACATTACTGATTCCAAACGCTTTCTTCGCCATCGGACTGCTGGCCAAAATTAAACCAGAAGTATTATCCGCCTGACTCATTACAACCAAAAGGTCCTTTAAGGGGTGGCGCCCCCGCGCTACCAGCTCACAGCTGGCGTAAAAAGATTTCATATCGATAAAGGCATAGTCACCAGTGGGTTCTAAATCATAGTTAAAGTTCATCATAATCACCTTATCAAACTAAGTATTTTCTCCAAAAAGAACACATGTTCGTTATTATAGTACCTTGATTTACTCCCCTAAGTCAAGAAAATCTCGTTATTCACACCACAAAAAAGATGCCAGCAGCTACGGACTAGTGCTAATGGCATCTTTTAAAGTGAAACTAATTTTTTATGGCTAGAACATTTCTTTTAATTAAGTCTCTAGTTTTTCTAAACTGCGCTAAAATCTCTTCCTCACTACCGGATGCTTTGGCAGGGTCCGATAAGTTCCAATGAAAATGTTCTTTCCCTTTGGGAATTACCGGACATTTATCTTTCGCATCCCCGCAAAGAGTGACGATTAGATCAGCTTTATTAAAATAGCTCATATCAAGCAAATCTGACGTTTGTTCAGAAATATCAATCCCGTCTTCAGCCATCACTTTTACGGCTTTTGGATTCAGACCGTGCGTTTCTATTCCGGCACTTCTAATTTCAAATTGACTTTTTGGTAAGAGCTTATGCGCATACCCTTCAGCCATCTGACTTCTACAAGAGTTTCCTGTACAAAGAAAATAGATTTTTTTCATATATTTTCACCTCTAAGACGTGCTGTTTGTTCAGTATCATTAGGAAACCAATGTTTCGTATTATTGGCTATCTTAACCAATAAAAGCATAACTGGTACTTCTACTAGTACACCCACTACTGTGGCTAAAGTCGCTCCTGACTGGAGCCCAAATAATGAAATAGCTACCGCAACTGCTAATTCAAAGAAATTACTCGCACCGATCATTCCGGCAGGTGACGCAATAGAATGGGGGAGTTTCCACAATCTTGCCCAACCATAAGCAATTGAAAAGATAAGTAATGTCTGAATTGTTAAAGGGATCGCAATCAATAAAATGTGTAGCGGATTGGCTAATATTTTCTGCCCTTGAAAAGAAAAGATAATGATTAGTGTCAACAGTAATCCAATGATCGTTACGGAATCAAATTTCTTTAAAAAGACTGTTTCAAAGTAAGCTAAGCCTTTCCTTTTAATAATCAATGAGCGAGTAAGGAAGCCTAAGAATAAGGGAACTACTACGAAAAGAACAGTGGATAATAGCAAAGTTGCCATTGGAACGACTACATTATCAACACCTAGTAAAAAAGCGACAATTGGCGCAAACAAAATTAAGATAATTAGATCATTCACCGCTACTTGAACCAAAGTATAGGCAGCATCACCTTTGGTGAGGTGACTCCAAACAAAGACCATTGCGGTACATGGGGCGGCTCCTAGAATAACCGCTCCGGCAACATATTCTTTTGCCAAGTCTAACGGTATCCAACTTTTAAACACTACATAAAAGAAAAAAGCAGCAATCGCGTACATAGTGAATGGCTTTATCAGCCAATTAGTTACGCAAGTGACAATCAATCCTTTGGGCTTTTTTGACACGTTAACAATACTGCCAAAGTCGATTTTCAACATCATTGGGAAAATCATTAACCAAATTAAGATAGCTGTAGGAATAGAAACGTTGTAATATTCGAACTGGCTAAGTGTTGCGGGAATTACTGGTAAAAACTTTCCGATTGAAATTCCTAGTGCCATACATATGACTACCCACAAGGTTAGATACTTCTCAAAAACACCTAATCCTTGTTTCTCTGTGTTTTCCATTTGAACCCTCCATCATCAATATCAGCCAATACATAGATAGTTTTCTATGTATTGGCCAAAAAATTTTATACCCCAACAGGGCTAAAGTCTGGTTGCCATTCTTCAACAGCAAACTTGCCATTGGAAAGCTCCGCAACTTTTTCAATCCATTCTAATTCATTGAAAGAACGAGCTTTTAATACATCATTTTGTGTATCAGCTGCATACATGCTTTGGTTAACCAGCCACCAGGTATGGGAAATCTTTGCCCGATCCAAATCTTCATCTAAACGCATGGATTCATAAACCGGTGTTGTTTCAGGTAAAGTAACCATCAACACTTCCGTGTCATCAGAATTTTGAAGGCGCGGCAAAAGTTTTTGAATAGAGACTGGAACTTCACCAGAACTTCTTTCCACTTCCCGAGCATAGCTTTGAGTCGAATCCAACAACAGTAAAGTATGACCGGTCGGTGCCGTATCAATCACGACAATTTCATCATCAGACTTGTCAACAATTTCAGCAAAGGCACGGAATACTGCAATTTCCTGGGTACATGGAGAACGCAGATCTTCTTCAACGTAAGCTACATCATCGTCATTCATAGTAGCTCTTGCTTTGGACAAGACCTCTTCTTTATAATCAGCCAATTCTTTTTCTTCATCGATATGGCTAATAGAGATTGGTAAATCATCCGAAATGAACATGTTTAAATGATCCGCCGGATCAGTTGTCGCTAAATGGACTTTTTTGCCTTCCTGGGCCAACTTTTTAGCAATCTTGATCGCTACAGTTGTCTTACCAACGCCGCCTTTACCCATTGTAAAGATAATTTTCTTATTTGAACGGATAAATTCTTTTACAACTGTATCTAAATTCGGAAAATCCGTCACTTCTTTTTCTTGTTCTTCAAGTGCAGGCTGTTGATCACTTAATAGTATTTGAAGCTTATCAATACCAGTCACATTGTAAGGCCGTAGTGGGATATAGAAGGTATCAAAGTCTTTTAGTGGTTCTGGCATATTCTCTAGATCATGCGTCTGTTCTTGATAGATAAGTTGAGAAATTTCGTCATCATGGACTTCCAGCAACCCATTCACAACCAATTTTTGATTTTGAATCCCTAATTTTCTCAGCTCTTCTGAAGCACGCTCAGCTTCAATCAGTGGTGCTTTTTGTGGGCGAGTAACTAGAATTAAGGTTGTTTGTTCAGCGTCTGTTAACGTTTCTACTGCTTTTTCGTACATATCTTTTTTATCGCCTAGTCCTGATAACTGACCTAAGCAAGAAACACCGGTGGTATTTTCATCCAGATAATTATTCCAAGCAGAAGGCAGCTGTAGCATACGCAATGTGTGCCCCGTCGGTGCAGTATCAAAAATGACATAATCAAACTGATCGGCAACTTCAGGATCAGTCAAAAAATTGGCAAACTCATTGAAAGCCGCAATTTCTACTGTACAGGAACCAGATAGCTGCTCTTCCATGTTCGCTAATGCACTGTCTGGAAGTATTCCACGGTAAGGGCCAACGATACTTTCTTTATATTCTGCCGCAGCCGTAATCGGATCAAAGTTAGCTACTTGAAGATTGTCGATTCCTTCAATCGGTGTTGGCTTATTGGTTAAGGTTGTTTGGAAAACATCTTGTAAATTAGAAGCCGGATCGGTGCTTACCAGCATAACTTTTTTATTGTCTTGGGCCAACGAAGTGGCCGTAGCACAAGCAGTTGTTGTTTTACCCACACCGCCTTTTCCAGTAAAGAATAGATATTTGGTTAATCCCATTCGCTCGGGAAGGTATTGAATCATTTTTTGTTTCCTCCTTTTATAAATCATGGCTTAGGAAAAGGCTGTTTAGCAACAGCCTTCGCCTCCGCAGCATCCGCCAGAATTGTTGGCAGCTTGTGTGACAAATTGAACTTCTGCATATTTACCGAATTCTTCTAAGGTAGGATAAGCAGCTTCTTTTACAACTTCACCATCTAATAGAGTAACCGGTAAAATGTCGTTGCCTTTTTCTTGAAGTAATTTCAAGATGGTCGGGTGGTTAACAAAGGCATCTGGGTCACTTGTTAAGTTGTGACGTGATGCTTCAATAGAGTCTAATCCCTCAAACGTCTCGAAGACTGAGGTAACCATCAGTAATTCTTCATCAACAGATGGTCCGCAAACGCCAGTTGAACAACACATCGCCGGTTCAAATAGTTCCAATTTTTTCATCATTCTTTTCTCCTTTACAACTACAGTTTTTATTGTGGCAAACACATTCATCTTCATCAGAAAATAAATGCATCATTGAACCCATAAATTTATCTACAAAGCTTTCGGTTAATTGATAGTGGTGCCATTGACCTTCTTTAGTCACCAAGACAACACCTGCTTTTTCCAAAACCTTCATATGATGGGAAAGCGTTGGTTGAGTAAAGTCAAAGTGAGCTAAGATATCACACGCACATAAACTGCCACAAGACAGCATATCAATAATTTTTAATCGTTTAGGATCTGCCAGGGCTTTCAGCATGACCGACATTTCATCGTAATTCATTTGTTTTCCTCCTTACATAGAAGTTCATCTATGTATACAATATAGACGATCATCTATATACTGTCAATCGTTTCTGTCTTTTTTCATAGAATGGATATGTTCAGCCTACTGCAAAGCCTAGTATTATCGACTTTCTTCAAATTTGGTATTGATAAGCTCCGAAATGGTCGGTGGACACAAAGGCTAACTACTCTGGTTTCACGCGAAATAAGAAATCTTGTACCATTGTTGTAAATATTTTCGGTTGTTCGATTTGTAAGTTATGTCCGGCAAAATCAAGAATCGCAAAGGAAGCATGTGGGTACTTTTCAAGCAAGCGTAGCCCATCTGCATAGCCAACATGGTCATCTTGACGACCAAACAAGAATAATCCTGGCACATCAAAAGAAGCATTTTCATCTGGATCAAAACTAAGTGCATAATTGGCCCCTAACTTATCCAAAAATTCGCCATCTGCATTGATCATACCAGACATCACTTCCGCTAAAAAGCGATTCCAGTTTCTAGATGTTAGAATCACGCCGCTTTTTGAAAAGTAAGCCTTGTCTTCCTTCGATAGTGAATGTACAAATGCCTCATCTTGATACATTACTTTCTGCTCAGGCAAGGTTCTTTTCTCTTTTTCTGGATAAATTACTGGACAAATAAGTAGAACGCCAAGCACGCGGTCCAGGCATTTCGCTGCGATTCCGCGGGCTAAGTAACCACCGTAAGATTCCCCGGCAAGGATAAATGCTTCACCGGGAATTACCGCTTCAATAAATTCCAATAATAGCGCGAGTACGTGGTCAGCATTTTGAATTGAATCGTAATTCTCGGTCTTCCCCATGCCTGGTAAATCTAAGTAAATACGAGAAAACGGACTTTCTTTATCAAAAACTGGTTCCATACAGCCAATCATCAGCTGCGAATCAGGAGCAAAGCCATGAATCATTATTATCGGGATACCTTCACCATATTTTTCATAATAAACGTCTACGCTGCGGATTGTTTTATGCATTAATACTCCTCCTTGCGTTTATTTTTATCATAACATACTATTCTTCTACCATTCGATACCCAACCCCAACTTCTGTCAAAATATACACTGGTTCAGCGGGGTTCTTTTCGATTTTTCTTCTGATATTGCTCAAGTTTACTCGGAGTGCCTGATTTTCGCTTGGATATGGTCCCCAGATTTCGCGGATAATGAAGTCATGCGTCAGTACTTTTCCAGCATGGCGGGCTAAGAGTAGTAGAATTTTATATTCAATCGGCGTAAAATGAATTTCTGTATCGCCCATTTTAACAAGGCGTCTGGCGTCATCAATGTAGAGATTTTGAATTCGAATTGTCGCATCATTTGGCGTTTCTTTGTTGGTTGGTTGAATGTGCCTTAACGCTGTCCGAATGCGTGCTAGTAGTTCCGAGGTGCCGAATGGTTTCGTAATATAGTCGTCTGCACCAAGATCCAGTGCAGTCACTTTTTCACGTTCATGATCGCGCGCTGAGACGACAATAATTGGCACTTTAGACCAAGCACGAATATCCCGAAGCACGTCTAAACCTTCCATATCAGGTAAACCAAGGTCAAGTAAAACCACATCAGGCGAATGGCTTGCTGTTTGTTCCAGTGCTTCTTTTCCGCTCACAGCTTTAATTACCGCATAATCACTAGCCGTCAAAACAGCTGAAATAAAATTGCTGATGCCCGATTCATCTTCCACAATTAATACAAGTCGTTTACTGTTCACTGCTCGTCTCCTCCATCTAATGGCAAAGTAAACCAGAATGTCGCTCCGCCAAGTTCGTTATTTTTCGCTTCAATGGTTCCATCATGTGCACGAATAATCGACATACAGATGGATAAACCAAGTCCAAGCCCGCGCGACATATCAGAGCGCTCTCTAGCCTCTACTGCAAACGTATCAAATAAATCAGCCATACGATTTTCTGGGATACCAGTTCCGTTATCGCGAACGCTAAATATCGCACTGTTTTCCGTTTTCGTTACATCTACCCAAACTTCTGCGTCCGCACCTGCGTGACGAAGCGCATTTTCCATTAAATTAATTAAAACTTGTTCGATAAGTGTTCCGTCCATTGGAACCATAAGCAAATCGCGCGGAACTTGTACATGAATAATTCGATCTGTAAAACGCTTTTTAATTCGACCTACTGCTTCTCCCACAATTTCTTCCACGGCTTCTGGTTCTCGTTCCAAGCTCACTAAACCTTCGCTAATTCGCGTAACAGAAAGCAAGTTTTCCACCATTCGAATTAGCCAACCCGAATCATCTTTAATACCTTTAATTAAATCATGTTGGGTCGCTTTATCTAGTTCGGTTTCTTTCTCAAGAAGTGCTGAACTTGCGCCAATGATTCCAGTAAGTGGCGTTCTTAAGTCGTGTGAAATAGCTCGAAGCAAGTTACTACGCATTTTTTCTTTTGCTGATTCGATGACGATTTGACGTTGTTCTTCTGATAAATATTGCCGCTCTAATGCGAGGGCGACTTGCGAGCTAATCATCCGCAAGAACATCCGATTATCTTGAGTGAGCGGGCCATCCTCTGCTGAACATGAAACACCAATCACGCCAAGCACTTTCCCTTGCGACATCACTGGCATATAATAACCAAATGCACCCATTAATGTGTCTGTTCCTGCCCCAGCTCTTTTTTTATTTTTAAAAACCCAATGCGCCACAGCTTCTTCATCTGGGTTCAAAAGCGCGCTTGCATCTTCCTTACCTTCTGCTTGGACAAAAATCCCTTTGCTACTTTTAGCTGGATCTGTAGAATAAAAAATAACAGAGCGCTGAAATAAATGCAAAATATATTCATTTGTTAAGTCGATAATTCCTTTTAAATTTCGAGTTATTAATAAACGCTTATTGATTTCGTATAGTACTTCTGTCCGGCGTTCGCGCTCAACAGCTAGGCTGGCCTGCGTTTTGATTCGAACGGTAAGCGCACTTGTAATTAACGCAACAAGCAACATAATACCGAATGTCACCGGATAACCGGCTTGAATCGTATTAAAAGTATATAGTGGCGATGTAAAAAAGAAATTAAATAACATAACACCAATAATCGAACCCAAAACCCCATATACATAACCACTTGTTACTCTGGAAATGATTAATACAGATAAAATATACACCATAATAACATTTTGATCACCAATTCCAAATTCACTAAGCCCAATACATATGGCGGTTGCTAAACAGAGCAATAGTACCATTTTAGCCATATCATGCCATGTTAAGAAACTTTTAAAATGCATTTTCATTCGGCGCTTTTTGATTTCTGGGCTACTGGACGGGATAATATGCATATCAACATTATCCAAATGCGTAATAAGCTGGTCTTCAAAATCATCTTCAAATAAGGACCGCAGCCCCATCCGCCGACGTGATTTCCCAACAACAATATTCGTCACACCCGTCAAACGAGCATACTGGGCCACTGTTTCCGCAATATCATGTCCTGCTAGTGTAACAATTTCGGCGCCAAGTCTTTCAGCAAGTTCCATTGTTTCGCGCAAGCATTTTTTCTCTTGTTTGGACAAATAATCCGTTTCTTCATTTTCGACATAAAGAGCTATCCATGGTGCTCGGAAAGCTTCAGCAGTGCGCGCTGTCCAGCGAATTAGTTTTGCAGAAGAAGGCGCTGAACCAATACAAACTAGCCATTTACTGCTAGCTCGCTTTTCTGGATAAACGCCGGTTTGGTCGTACTCATGGCTAATCCGGTCTGCTGCTTTTCGCATCGCAATTTCACGTAACAATTTCAAATTTTCTCTTGTAAAAAAGTTCTGCATTGCTGTTTTTGCGCGTTCTGGCCGGTAAATTTTCCCTTGTTCTAATCGTTTCAAAAGTTCATCTGGTTCAATATCAATTAGCTTGACGCGGTCTGCTTCATCAAAAACATAATCTGGAATCGTTTCCCGGACAGCGACTTTTGTAATGCCTTCCACAATGTCATTTAAACTTTCAATGTGTTGCACATTCACCGTCGTATAAACGTCAATCCCCGCTTGCAAAAGTTCTTCCACGTCTTGAAATCGTTTCTTGTTTCTTACTCCTTCTGCATTCGTGTGTGCAAGTTCATCCACTAAAATCAGTTCTGGCTTTCGTTTCAACGCTTCATCCAAGTCAAATTCTTTTAGTGAAATATTTTTATGATTGACAGATTTAGGTGGAATAATTGGGATTCCTTCGAGCATTTTTAACGTTTCTGCTCTGGCGTGTGGTTCAATATAACCTGCCACTACATCGACGCCACTTGCAAGCTGGTCTTTCGCATCACTCAGCATTGCATACGTCTTCCCAACACCCGCAGCAAATCCAAAGTATATTTTTAATTTACCTACTTGTGGATCTGCTTCATCTTGCAAATTCACAAGTAATGCTTCTGGACTTGGACGATTCGTCTCCATGTTTTCGCCTCCAACTCATTACATTTTCAAATTATCTAATGCCAAATTAACTTGTAATACGTTTACAGTAGGTTCACCCCAAAATCCAAGTAATCGTTCGCTCGTATTTTCAGCGATTATATCTTTTACTACTTTTGTAGAAATTCCGCGAACCTTGGAAATACGGTCTACTTGATAGGCTGCTGCTTCTTTTGAAATATCTGGATCAACGCCACTTGCAGATGCTGTGACTAAATCCATCGGGATAGCTCGGTTGTTTGTTGGATCAAGCTTATGCCACCAAGCAATTCTTTTTTCAACTAGTTGCTTTTGTTCTTCGCTAGTTGGGTTTAAGTTCGTTGCAGCACCATCGCTCGCTGCTCGCCCAATCAAATATTCAGGCTTCGTAAATGTTTGACCCATTTCCTTAGAACCAACTTTTCCCTGTTTCCCTTCTATTATACTGCCATTTGCTTTGTCCTGAAAAGCTACAGCTGAAATAATTGTTACGACACCGGGATAAACAACACCACATACAAATGTTAAAATGATAAAGCTTATTACTGCTGGCTTCCAAATTTGCATCCATTTTTTCATGATTTTTTCCCCCTATACGATTCCTAAAACAGTTAATAACATATCAATCAATTTAATCGCAATAAACGGTGCAATCAATCCACCCAAGCCGTAAATCAACATATTACGACTAAGTAACTTTCCAGCTGACATTTCCCGGTACTTAACCCCTTTTAAAGATAGTGGGATTAAAGCGATGATAATGACGGCATTGTAGATAATCGCTGATAAAATTGCGCTTGTTGGACTAGTTAGCCCCATTAAATTTAGCGCCGCAAGTTCTGGGAATATCCCATAAAAAAGCACTGGAATAATCGCAAAATATTTAGCTAAATCATTGGCCACACTAAAAGTAGTTAGCGCACCTCGCGTCATTAACAGCTGTTTACCAATTCGAACGATATCAATTAATTTTGTTGGGCTAGAATCAAGGTCAACCATGTTCCCTGCTTCTTTTGCAGCTTGTGTCCCGGTATTCATTGCCACAGCTACATCTGCTTGTGCGAGTGCCGGCGCATCATTAGTTCCATCACCAGTCATCGCAACTAAATGTCCCTCTTGTTGATATTTACGAATCAACTCTAGTTTCGCTTCCGGAGTGGCTTCTGCGAGAAAGTCATCTACTCCGGCTTCTGCTGCGATGGCTGCGGCGGTCATTGGATTATCACCGGTAATCATGATTGTTTTTATACCCATTTTTCTTAAATCAAGGAAACGTTCTTTCACACCATTTTTCACAATATCTTTTAAATAAATAACGCCAAGTACTTTGTTATTTCGTGCTACAACAAGTGGAGTTCCACCAGCATTAGCGACTTTATTAACTATCGCATCACATTCTTTGGGATACGTTCCACCATTTTTCGTTACATACGTCCGAACCGCATCTGCGGCACCTTTTCGAATCGTATTTTCTTGATAATTGATTCCGCTCATTCGTGTTGTTGCTGTGAATGGAACGAATTCCGCATGCATTTCAGCAAAATCTCGGCCGCGGATATCAAATCGTTCTTTCGCTAGTACAACTATGCTCCGGCCTTCCGCAGTTTCATCGGCAATAGAAGAAAGTTGAGCCGCATCTGCTAGTTCTTTCTCTGTAACCCCATCTACTGGCAGAAATTCACTGGCTTTCCGATTCCCAAGCGTGATTGTCCCTGTTTTATCTAACAACAGTACATCGACATCTCCCGCCGCTTCAATTGCCCGACCACTCATCGCTAAGACATTTGCCTGGTTTAAACGACTCATCCCAGCAATTCCAATAGAAGAAAGTAACGCACCAATTGTTGTAGGCGCCAAACAAACGAGCAAAGCAATCACATTTGTAATCGAAATCGCTGACCCAGATCCAGCTTGTTTACTCGCAAAATCCGTAAATGGCAAAAGTGTTGCTGAAACCGCTAGAAAAATAATCGACAGTGTCACTAATAAAATCTGTAACGCAATTTCATTTGGTGTTTTCTTTCGTGAAGCACCTTCGACCATCGCAATCATTTTATCTAAGAAACTTTCCCCAGAAACAGCTGTTACTTCAATAACAAGCCAATCTGAAACAAGAGTTGTCCCGCCTGTCACAGCACTTCTATCTCCGCCAGACTCGCGAATTACTGGCGCTGATTCCCCGGTTATCGCACTTTCATCAACCGAAGCAGCTCCTTCAATAACTTCCCCGTCCATCGGTATTTGCTCATTCGCTAGCACGTAAACAATATCGCCTTTTTTTAAATCATTAGACGCTACTTCAATAACGTCCGATTTGTCACTTACGGTCTTCAATTTCCGAGCAAGGACATCTTTTCGAGCTAGCTTCAAACTATCCGCCTGTGCGCGACCGCGTCCTTCCGCAATCGCCTCTGCAAAATTCGCAAATAACACAGTAAACCATAAAATTAGCGCAATTGCGAGTGTATAACCCGCTTTTTCATCTGAAATCCCCCAAAAGCCAAGAAAATAAAGCCCTGTCGCCAAAATTGCACCCACGTAAACGAGTAACATCACTGGATTTTTCACTTGTAGCTTTGGAGACAATTTTTTCGTTGACTGAATTAGCGCATCTTTCCAAATACCTTTTTCCATCATTTCCATTCACCTCATTTGAAAGTTGTAAAGAAGTCTGCAATCGGTCCAAGCGCAAGTGCTGGCAAGAAACTAAGCGCACCCACTAAGACCACCACGCCAATTAGCAGCCCAATAAACATGCCATTTTTTGTTGATAACGTTCCACTACTTGCTGCAACCGGACTTTTACCCGCCATATTTTGCGCCAAGTAAAGCGCCGCAATAAGCGGAATAAATCGAGCGAATAACATCATTGCTCCACCAACTATATTCGTAAACATCGTATCCGCCATAAACCCAGCAAAAGCACTACCGTTATTGTTTCCCATTGAGGTAAAAGCATACAAGACTTCTGAAAAACCGTGCGCGCCACTTGCCGAAACCGAAGCCTGCACACTAGGCATCATCACCGCAACCGCCGTACCAAACAAAGTTAAAAGCGGTGGAACTAAAATAAGCAAACAAACCATTTTCATATCATATGGCTCAATTTTTTTGCCTAGGTATTCCGGCGTCCGCCCAACTAAAAGCCCAGCGATAAATACCGTCAAAATAATAAAACCAATCATTCCATAAAGCCCACTACCAACTCCACCAAAAATAACTTCACCGAGCTGCATAAAGAACATCGGGACTAATCCTCCGAGTGGCGTCAGACTGTCATGCATTGCATTGACCGCTCCATTGGAAGCTGCTGTAGTTGAAGCAGCAAATAAACTTGATCCGCCAACTCCAAATCGTACTTCTTTTCCTTCCATGCTTCCAGAAGACATAACTCCCGAATAACTAGGACCCGCAAATTGTTCTGAAATAGTAATCGCAACCAATCCAACAACAAAAACAATCATCATTGCTGTCATAATTGCACGTCCTTGCTTGCTATCTTTCACCGCACGCCCAAACATAACAACCAGCGCCACAGGGATTAACAAAATTGCGAGCATTTCTAATAAATTAGTAAAACTAGATGGATTTTCGAACGGAAAAGCTGAATTAGCTCCGAAAAAGCCACCACCATTCGTTCCTAGCTGTTTAATCGCAATTTGACTGGCAGCTGGTCCAAGTGGAATCAACTGTTTCGCTCCATTTTCAACCGTTTCCACTACCGAGTAATCAGCGAACGATTGCACGACTCCTTGTGATACTAAAAGAATAGCCAAAACAAGCGAAAGAGGTAGTAATATATATAGTGTCACTCTAAATAAGTCTTGCCAAAAATTGCCAATTGTTTTCTCTTTCTTCCATATAAAGCCCCGAATTACCGCAAATAAAACAGCAATTCCTGTTGCAGCTGAAACAAAATTCTGCACAGTTAAGCCAATTGACTGAGAAAAATAGGACAAAGCTGCCTCTCCAGAGTATGCTTGCCAGTTCGTATTAGAAACAAAACTCGCAGCCGTATTAAAAGCAAGGCTAAAACTAAGCCCATCCATTTTTTCCGGATTTAGAGGTAAAAACCCTTGTAACATCAAAACTGCCATCAAAAACAAAAAGCTAGTAGCACTAAAAGCAACTACAGAAACGGCGTACCGCTTTGCCGACATTCCCGTGCCACTTACTCCCATTAAACGATAAGTAAATCGTTCTACTGGTTCTAATATTTTCGATAAAAATACTTTCTCACCAATCATTACCTTATACATGTAGATTCCAAGTGGCACTGCTAAAGCTAACAATAATAGAAGAAAAAATACATCTTGCATCAATATATACTTCATAAATCTTCACCTCGAAATAATACATAGAATAAATATACCAACAAACTTAAACCAATTATTCCAGCAATAACTAGAACAACACCCATTTCCGTTCACCCCTCCACAGTACTCTTTACACCTTAATCCTAACAACAATCGTATAAAGACAGTGTTAAGAATGTCACCCCCTACATAAAGATTCCGTTAATAAGCTCACGTGTGTAAATTTTACACACATTAAAATTCAATGTGTAAGTAAAAATGCCAATGAAAACCCTTTTATAGCCGCATTTAAAGTTGGCACGGTACTTGCATATATACTAAGTGTTAAGAGAATTATTCAGAGGAGGAATTTAATCATGAAAACAATTATGCTAGTATGTTCAGCAGGTATGTCTACCAGCTTATTAGTTACCAAAATGGAAAAAGCAGCAGAAGCTCAAGGTTTAGAAGCAAAAATCTTTGCCGTTGCTGAAGCTGAAGCATCCAACCATTTAGACGAAATCGATGTGTTACTACTTGGACCTCAAGTACGTTTCTTAGAAGGAAACATGAAGAAAAAATTAGAGCCAAAAGGTATTCCGCTAGCTGTTATTAACAGTGTTGACTACGGAATGATGAAAGGCGACAAAGTTTTAGAACAAGCATTAGATTTAATGAAGTAAAAAGAGGGTAATTACAGCTAGCTAGCTGAAAATTATAAAAATTTGGAAGAGGTATAGTAATAACACGGAGATTTAGAAATTATGCATACGTCTTAAACCGGTCTATTACTCTATCCTCAAAAAAGGAGAATAAAAAATGAATGGTTTTATCGCATTTATGGAGAAATATTTCATTCCCTACGCAGCCAAAATTGGTGGGCAACGTCATTTAGTAGCAATTCGTGATGGTTTTATCACAACTATGCCTCTAATGATTCTGGGATCTTTCGCCGTTTTAATTAACAACTTCCCAATTCCTGCATACCAAAAGTTCATGAATAACTTATTTGGTGAAGGAACTTGGCAAGCATTTGGCGGAAACGTTTGGAACGGTACTTTTGCTATCTTAGCATTACTTATCGCTTTCACTGTAGCTTACAACTTAGCGAAATCATACGACAAAGATGCTTTATCTTCTGGTGTTGTATCTGTTGCTTCTTTCTTCACTATTGGCGCAATTGCTCCAGGTGCAGACGGTGTAGCTAACACTGGTGGATTAGGATCAACTGGTCTTTTCTTAGCATTAATTATTGCACTTGTTTCTACTGAAATTTTCACTCGTTTGAGTGGCAGCCCGAAACTAATTATCAACATGCCTGACGGTGTTCCACCAGCAGTTTCTCGTTCATTCGCAGCTTTATTTCCTGCAATGATTACTGTATCTATCTTTGGTCTTATCACTGCGTTCTTCCAAGCAGCAGGTGTAACTAACCTAGTTATTTCTTTCTACGAATTAGTACAAGAACCGTTCATGGGTCTTGCGAACTCCTTGCCAGCAGCACTTTTATTGGCATTCATTTCCGCATTCCTTTGGTTCTTCGGTTTGCATGGTGCGAACATTATCGACCCATTCATGCAAACAATTAACGTTCCAGCTATCGAAGCTAACGTAAAAGCATTAGAAGCAGGAAAAGAATTACCTTACATCGTTAACAAACCTTTCTTTGACTCTTTCGTCAACTTAGGCGGAACTGGGGCAACTATCGGTTTAATCATTGCTATCTTTATCGTAGCTCGTAAACATAAAGCGTACATGACAGTTTCTAAATTGTCTGCAGCGCCAGGTCTTTTCAACATTAACGAGCCAATGATGTTTGGTCTTCCAATCGTCTTGAATCCAATTATGTTCATTCCGTACATCTTGGCACCACTTGTACTTGTAACTGTCGCTTATATTGCAACAGCTATTGGTTGGGTCCCAGCTTGTACAATCGTAACTCCTTGGACTACACCACCAATTATCGGTGGAGCACTTGCAACACAAAGTATCGCTGGTGGCGTACTTGCAGCTGTAAACTTAGGATTATCTATTCTAATCTTCCTTCCATTCGCGAAAATTGCTCAAATCCAAGAGCTACGTCGTGAAAAAGAAGCGCTTGCTGCTGGTGGCGTTACTGCAGAATAATTTTTAAAAACCAAATCTTTAAGGATGTGTTTACAGATGGATTTAGAACAAACAATTATGAGCTTGATCGTGTTCGGTGGTAATGCTAAAAGTGACGCTATGTTAGCAATTGATTCCGCTAAAAAAGGCGATTTTGCCCAAGCAGACGAACAAATCACGCAAGCTGAACAAGCACTACTTGAAGCGCATCATTCTCAAACAAAACTTATACAAGGTGAAGCACGTGGCGAAAAAACAGAAGTATCCCTTCTACTCGTTCACGCACAAGATCACTTAATGAATGCCATTACTTTCAAAGATTTAGCGAAAGAAATTGTTGACCTGTATAAGAATAAATAAAACCAAAAAGACCAGCTGTCTGTAGTGCGCCCCTAAAGTTAGACCAAAAAATCTAACTTTGGAGGCGTATTTTAATTGGCTAAATATGATGATGGATTCAAGAGAAAAGTAGTGGAAGCTTACCAAAATAGCGAAGGTGGTTATGGCACACTCGCTCAGCGCTTTGGTATGTCAGATTTTTCTATGGTTAGGAAATGGGTGAAGATTGTAGAGAAACGGGGCTTTGAAGCATTACAAAGGCGAAGAACCAAACAACATTACACTTCCCAATTCAAGCAAAATGTCATACACTATTACTTAAATAGCGGTGACTCTTACCTGGATGTTGCCTTGCAGTATGGTTTGCCTTCAGGGGGATTAATTCAAAGTTGGCACCAAAAATTTCTGCGAGAAGGCATCGAAGGTCTTTCACCAAAACAGAAAGGACGACCTTCGATGTCCAAGAAAAAGAAACAAATTCAGCCCAAGAAACCCATGACACGAGAACAAGCATTAGAACGAGAAAACGAATTATTACGTGCAGAACTTGCTTTTATAAAAAAGCTCCGCGCTTTAGGAATGGATGTCCCAGAACGACTCAAGAACGAGATGCCCGAATCATCCACGAACTCCGAAGTGAGTTCCGACTAACGATTCTTCTGCAAGCCACAAAATTTCCTAAAGCGACCTACATGTATTGGCAAAAACGATTAGAACAGAAAAATCCAAATGCATCATTAGAGAAAAAGATTCAAAAAATTTTTGATGATCACAACGGAAACTATGGCTATCACCGGATTCAACTAGCGTTGAAGGCACAAGGAATAAATGTCAATCAGAAAAAAGTTCGACGAATTATGGGTAAACTTGGGCTAAAAGGATCCAAGTTTATTCGGAAATCTCGTAGATATAATTCTTACAAAGGAGCCATTGGACGAGTGGCAAAGAACCGTATACATCGCCGTTTTTATACGTCCATTCCTCATCAAAAAGTGACCACGGATACATCCGAATTCAAATATTACGAGCGTGATAAAAACAAGCAGCTAGTTATCAAGAAATTGTATTTGGATCCTTTCCTTGATATGTTTAACGGAGAAATTTTATCGTATCGAATTTCTGAGCGCCCCAATTCTAAAGCCATTATCGATGCCCAAAAAGAAGCAATGGATCGTACCGGCGATTGCCCCTATCGTCGGACGTTCCATTCTGACCAAGGATGGGCTTACCAAATGAAAGCATACAAAAAGCAATTAAACCAGCAAAATATCTTTCAAAGTATGTCACGAAAAGGGAACTGTTTTGACAATTCTCCGATGGAGAATTTCTTTGGACTGTTAAAACAAGAAATGTATTACGGGGTAATTTATGCCAGCTTTAAACAATTGAAACAAGCAATAGAAGATTGGATATATTACTACAATCACCATCGAATTAAAACGAAACTTGGTTGTAGTCCTATTCAGTACCGCGAACGGATGACCGCATAAAAATACCAACCAGATTTTTCTGGTCGGCATTTGGTCTAACTTTTGGGTCTCACTACAGTCGTTATTCTGACAGCTGGTTTTTTTTATATTCTTGTGACAATAGCATTTAAGAGCATACCGAAACTGCTGCACGAAAAGTTTAACTCAAACAATGATGTATTTCCCATATTTATACAGTAAAATATCCCTTCAAATTAACTGAAAAGCAAAGCATCTACTCACACAGATGGTTATTATATTTATTTTTTCGATAACCGAAATTTTTTATAAAGCTTAAATCCTACAAAAACAATACCAATAATTAAAATAATTTCTAATATAATTGGTATATAAGGCGCTATCCATCCCATAATTTTACCTCCTTTATTTAAAACTTGTTGTTAATTTCTTCCCACTCACTGAAGCTTTTAATGTAACATTCCAGTTAGTGAGCCTATTTTTACAATCAAATACATAACTAGCACTCGAACCAGAGCTGGTTTTTGAAAGTTTCGTTTTTTTCACATCAAGTCCTGGACTATAAAATTGATACCAAGGATTGTAAACACTTATAATTTTCCCTTTACCATTGGTAACTTTAATTTTAGCCTTAAATGAACAATTATACACACCACTATACCAATAAATTTTCCATGTACTCGTCCCCGTTGAAAGCGAATATGTTCCTTTCAACAAAGGTCTTTCGTCTATGACTGGCGCTATCCCAATCGTTCCCTCTGTTCCATCTTCCAAAACAACTTCTGTTTCCTGAACCATATTCCCGTTTAAATCAAATGACTCTATTTCTTCTCCTTCGACAACTACATCATCTATTTCAGATGCACTAGCATTGATTATGCTTACTCCCGTCGTCATTAAAAAAGTCAGTCCTAATAAAAATAAAATTTTCTTCATCTTTTCTCCTCTTTTCTAGTTGTATTTTATTTCACAATCATTATATCATATTCTTATTTTATATAAAACAGATATACAGAAAATAAGTAGGAATCTTATATATGGTCCATTTTTTGAAATGGCTCTATACAATAATTCCTACTTTTCTATTTTTAGTATTTACTGCTAATTTTTGGTCATATATCAACATTCGGTTAAATTTGCATCCGAACGAATAACTGCTAAAACCACCCCGATAGCAATGAAATTCCCGAGTACAGAACTTCCACCGTAACTAATAAAAGGTAGTGGAATCCCCGTTAAAGGCATTAATCCAATCGTCATTCCAATATTTTCAAAAATGTTAAAAGCGAAACTCACTGCAAATCCGGCCAAAACTAGGGAAGAAAACGTATTTTTCATCATTATTGCCGCCATAATTAATTGATGAATCAATAGCATAAACAAAATTAGGAGTACACTCACACCAATAAAACCAAACTGATGCCCAATCGTGCTAAAAATCATGTCTGTATGACTTTCTGGAATATACGCATTCGTACCTGAACTCCCTGTCATCATCCCTGAACCAACTGCTTTTATTGATAAATTCAGTTGATACACTGAATCCGGATCCTTTGTTGGATCAAGCCAAGCCTGAATGCGTGCAAATTGGTAAGCATGAAAACCCAATTTTTCTAAAACAGAAATATGATATACCACTAAGTACATTCCTGTAACCGCAACACCCAGCAAAACCGTAACCAAGGTAACCATTAACTTTGTTGATTTTATCGCTAACAAAATAATCGCAAGGGCAGTTATTCCGTATACAATCGTAGTACCAAGATCAGGCTGTTTCATAATTAACAGCAACACCACGCCAGTTAAAGCCGCTAGAATCCCTAACTGCTTCCATTTTTGTGCTTCGAATTTTACAGCAAAATGAGCTAACACAAAGATAAAAATGGATTTAGTTATTTCAGAAGGTTGCATTGAAAATCCGCCAAAGCGATACCAACGAGTTGCCCCATTAATATTTTGCACTAAAGGATTAGGAGTGAGTATTCCCAGAAGCAAAATCACCATCACTAAATAAAGCCAAATCGCTTGGTGTCGCAAAAATTCAACCGAAAGCCGCGAAACACCAAAGCAGGCAGCCACTCCAATCGTTAAAAACACTAATTGCATCCCGACAAAATTAGTATTATATTGGTTCGTTTGCTGTGCATAATAAATCGCCACACAACTAACTAATGACAAAAGAAAAACAAACAAAATAATTCGGTTATATAGCAATTCCCGTTTCATAAATACACGACCTTTCTCGCTTTAGCTAAGCCATTTCGCCTTGCTGCAGCTAGTACAAATCCCACTGCACAAGAAAGCATTATCACCGAACTTCCGCCGTAACTTATAAATGGTAACGGCACTCCAGTAAGCGGAATAATCCCACTCACTCCACCCAAATTCAAAAACGTCTGCACAGAAATCCACGTAGCAACCCCAATACACACAAGCGAGTCAAAGATAAATGGACTGCGAACCCCAATATAAAGGGTCGTAAACACGAGCAACATTAGTAAAAAAATCGTCCAAATAACCCCAAATACGCCAAGTTCTTCCGCAATAATCGTCATAATAAAATCTGTATGCGGCTCAGGTAAATATCCAAGCTTCTGAATACTCCCCCCAAGACCATTTCCAAATATACCACCACTCCCAATCGCAAAGTAGCCATTTCTTAGTTGGTAGGAAGCATCCAGATTATCTGTGTTGAATGGATCTAGATAAGCAAATCGCCCTAATTTTGCGGAACTAAAGAAATCCGGGTGAAATAAATAGATAATTACCGCAGCAAACAGCACAAAGATAAATACACCAATCGCCACCCGGACAAGCCGTGAGAGGCCGACTCCGCTTGTTAAAAATACAGCAACCCCAATGACACCTAAAATAAGTGCTGTGCCGAGATCAGGCTGTAAAAATACGAGCGCAACGGTCAAAAACACAAACCCTAACAACCAATACTGCACTCTCTGGCCACAACCTTTTTTCATAAGAACAGTAGCCATCACGAGTATTAGCAATAACTTCACCATCTCAGTTGGTTGAAAGGTCACACCAAGAATAGAGAGCCATCTTTGCGCATTATTCGTGGCGCTCCCAGTCACAAGTACTAAAGCTAGCAAACCAAGTAATGTTCCAGCTAAAATCCGTAATGTGTATCTATGATAAAATAGTTTTACATTGAGACGAGAACAAATTAATAACCCAAGAAGTCCAAGACCATAAAAGAGCAATTGTCTGTTAAAGAAATAACTTGGCTCCACCTTGTAGCGCATAATTGCAACTCCGTAACTCGTGCTATAAACTAAAAGCAAACTCCAAACGGCGAGGAGTAAATACGTTATAAGGAGCAATCGACCGCCTCGCATTTAAATCCACTCCCGGAATTTCCGGATATAGAGCGTTTTTACAACTTGCATGGTTGCCATATAACCGACCAGTACCAAGACTAACCACGGGAAATAATTTCCTGGCAAACTAACAAATCCAATACTATGTCCAAACCCTGTGAAAGGAATAATAAGACCAAGAGACATCACAATCAAAGTCGAAATCATCACAGGGGCAGTTGCCCGACTTTGAATAAATGGAATCTTTTCTGTCCGAATCATATGCACTACAAGTGTCTGTGTTAGTAACCCCACAACAAACCAACCACTATGGAACAGCGCTTGTTCCGCTACCGTGTTGGCACTAAATACAAACCACATAATCAAAAATGTCGCAATATCAAATATCGAACTAACTGGTCCGATACACAAAATAAAACGCAACATTCCTTTTTGTTCCCAAGCATGCGGTTTTTTCAAAAAGGACCGATCCATTTTATCCCAAGGAAGTGTTAGTTGGGAGGAATCGTATAGTAAATTCTGTAGTAATAAATGCAACGAAAGCATCGGTAAGAATGGTATAAAAGCACTCGCAATTAAAACACTAAATACATTTCCAAAATTCGAGCTTGCCGTCATTTTAATGTATTTCAGAATATTTCCGAACACATTCCGTCCTTCCATAACCGCATCATTTAATACAGTTAGACTTTTTTCTAACAAAATAACGGAACTAGCATCTTTCGTAATATCCGCCGCTGTATCAACTGAAATTCCGACATCTGCTTTTCGTAACGCTGGTGCATCATTGACCCCATCGCCAAGAAAACCAACCGTATGCCCAGCTTGTTTAAGCACCTCGATAATTCGTGATTTTTGCATTGGCGTCAACTTTGCAAAAATATGATACTTCTGGAGCACGTCCATTAGTTCTTCATCCATTAATTCGTCCACTTCTGTCCCAAGTATGAAGCCATTTGCAGGAATTCCTACTTCCTGACAAATTCGTTTCGTTACAATTTCGTTATCCCCAGTCAGCACCTTAACATCAATTTGATTTTTGAAAAGGTTGGTAATTGCTTCTTTTGTTGATGGTTTAACGGGATCGCGAAAACCGAGGAAACCAGCAATAATCATTTTTTCTTCGTCTTCTTTTGTGAAACTAACGTCCGTTTTTTGAGATTTAAACGCCACACAAATTACTCGTATCCCCGACCGGTTCATTTCAGAACACATCTCTTGTAATTCGTTCTTTTCATTCATTGTTAACGGTGAAATCGCGCCATCAATCTCTTTATGCGTACAAACAGCTAGCATTTCTTCTACTGCGCCTTTTGTAATCATCCGCGTCTCTAAGTTACTTTCGACAATAACACTCAAACGACGGCGGTCAAAATTAAATGGAATTTCACCGATTTTATTCCAGCCATTTGCGACTTTTTCATTTAATTTGGTCATAACAGCATGGTCTAAAACATTTTTCCAACCAGTTTGGAAATAACTATTTAAGTAAGCCATTTCTAAAACGCTTGTTGATTTTTCGCCTTGACTGTTAATGTAAGTCACCAGCTCAAGTTTGTCTTCTGTTAACGTCCCTGTTTTATCCGTGCATAAAATATCCATCGCGCCAATGTTTTGAATCGCACTAAGTTCTTTCATAATAACTTTTTTCGATGACATATTTATTGCGCCTTTTGCCAAGTTCGTGCTGACAATCATCGGTAGCATCTCTGGCGTTAACCCAACCGCAATCGCTACTGCATAAAGGAACGCTTCTAGCCAGTTTCCTTTCATTAAGCCATTAATCAGAAATACAATTGGCACCATCACTAACATAAAATAAAACAGTAATTTAGAAATGGTTTTAACGCCCTTATCAAAACTTGTATCTCCGCGTTTTTCAGTTGCAGCAATCGAAAGTGAGCCGAAAAATGTTGAGCTTCCGGTCCGAAGAATAACCGCGCGACCATGTCCACTAAGCACATCGGTCCCCATAAACAATAAATTCTCCCGTTCAAAAATTTCTGGGTTAGCTCGTTTATCTTCGGCATATTTCTCTGTAGGTATTGATTCGCCAGTAAGTGCCGATTGATTAATCAACAACTCTGTCGCTGAAATCACTCGTGCATCTGCTGGAATAATATCCCCCACTGAAATTTCGATCACATCACCTGGGACAATTTCATCTTGTATCACAACAGTCATTTTGCCATCCCGAAGCACATTCACTTTGTTTTTCACCATATTTTTTAGCGCATAACTTGCTCGCTCTGCTCTACTAGATTGAATAAACCCAAGCAAGCCACTAGTGAAAATCATAATCGCCATAATTATCGTCGCTTCCATATCCGCTGTCAGATACGAAATAACCATTAATAACACTAAAATATAAATAAATGGATCATTAAAAGCGCGAATAAACAGCCGTAGTTGGGAGACTTTTTGTTCTTCCACCGTTTGATTCCGTCCAAATTCTTTCTGCCTAATCGCCACTTCTACGTGCGTTAAACCTGAATCCATTACACCAACTTCTTCTAAAATTTCTTCCTTGCTCATTTGTGATTCTTTGAGCAATTTATTACCTTGCATTTTTCCTTGTTGTTTTTTCATTTTCCTTGCCTCCAATTTTCTAGGCAAGCTGAAAGTAACGTTTTATGTTTGCCAGAGATGAAGGTTAGTCACTCTTGCAGCTTGATACTCATGATATGAATCCGGTTCTTCCAATTCGTCTTCCTGTCGATGTGCCATATGCCCTCATCTCCTTTCCAATTTTTCCTAAGCTTAATTGTCTGAAAATAACATATTAATTCCCAGATAATTATTTTCATAATAAATACGAAAAAAGTCCTTACCAAAACCTTGGCAAGGACTTCTGAATTTATACGCATACTAAAACAGACTCCCCTCGCTAAAGTTTTGGCACTATGCAACGTAAAGAATACTCTTAGCCACATTATGGAAAGCCTTAATCCGACAATCCCTGTTCTACCCATTGGCGTCTTTGGACATTTTTGGGCAGTGGCCTGTGTTTGCATAGGAGCCTCACCTAACAGGCAAAACTACATATTTATTATCGCTCTAATCGTCTACGAGTTTAACACAGAAATTCTGGGCTCGCAAGACAAAATGTAAAATACTTAACTTTTATTTAACTTTTTACAATTTATTTCAACAATTTCAGCAGGACATCTGCCAATGCATCCGCAGTTGTTGTAATCGTTGGCGGGCGTTTGTAGATATCATCGCGAACCTTTTCAACCATAATTAATAAAATAACACTATTTAAAATTAATGAAATCGCATCAGCTTCTTGGGTAGAATTTGTACTGGGGATAATTTCTTTTACTTTTTCATTAACTCGCTCATATAAATATTCGACAATGGATGGATCAATAAATTCCATGTCTTTGCTTCCCATTTCCCGAACAGAAATCACCATGAAGTCCCGATACTTTTCATAAATATCCGAAATAAACTGACTTGCTTGACGTAAAAATAGTTTTTCGCTTTCAAAATCTTTATCAAAAAATTGATTAATTTCTGCTTTCATACTCTCAAATTGGACTTCAAGCGTCATGTGAATCAAATTATCTTTATTCTTAAATTTTTTAAAAATAGTCGCTTCATTTATTCCAGCTGCTTCTGCTAGTTGCCTAGTTGTAGAGCCTTTTATCCCATTTTTAGCCATCATACAAAGCGTTGCATCCATGATGGTTTCATTTGTAATCATTCAAATTCCTCCGTTCAATTAAGTAAGCACTTGCTTATATTTAGTATACCAAAAACTATTCTTTTTGACAATTTAATTACAATTTGTATATACCATTTCATATCCTATGTGAAGTATGCAATAATAGTTGTAGCATATTATTTAAAAGAATTGGAAGTGATTTACCATGCAAAAAACTAGAAAAGAGCGTATTCTTGAAGCTTTAAAAAATGAAAAGAAAAAGAAAAAAGGGAAAACATTGAAAACAGGAGCAACTATTGCTGGAGTTACTGCCATTGCAACTTCTATTACTGTTCCTGGAATTGAAGTAATTGTTCAAGCAGATGAGACAGCAACTATAAGCAACTCTGACAAAGCAACTAGTTCATCCACGCCAGCTACTACTTATAGCATACAAAAAACTGCCCTACGCTCAGGCGCAACAGTCCAAAGCTTCATCCAAACTATTCAAGCTTCATCTACAAAAATTGCTGCAGATAATGATTTATATGCTTCTGTCATGATTGCTCAAGCTATTTTAGAGAGCGCATACGGAACAAGTGAACTAGGATCTGCACCAAATTACAATTTATTCGGTATTAAAGGTGCTTACAATGGGCAATCTTATACCAAACAAACATTAGAAGACGATGGGAAAGGAAATTACTATCCTATCACAGCTAAATTCAGAAAATATCCGTCCTATCATCAATCTCTAGAAGACTATGCTAAGGTTATCCGTAATGGACCAAGCTGGAATCCAAATTATTATTCCAAAGTATGGAAAAGTAATACTAATTCTTATAAAGATGCAACAAAAGCTTTAACTGGAACGTATGCCACTGATACAGCTTATGCAACCAAACTAAATAACCTTATCAGCACCTATAATCTGACTCAATATGATAAAGCTGGAAGTTCAGCAGGTGGCTCTAATAGTAGTAATTCTAGTAGCACAACTTATACCGTTGTCAAAGGCGACTCACTTTGGAAAATCGCCAACAAGTATAAGGTTTCTGTCGCTAACTTAAAATCCTGGAACAACCTTAAATCTGACAATATTTATACCGGGCAAAAGTTAAAAGTTAGCGCTTCTTCGTCTTCAAGTAATTCGAATGCTTCTACGCCTAATACAAACAATAATACTTCTAATCCTAACACAAGCACAAGCGCAAAAACTTATACGGTCGTCAAAGGCGACTCACTTTGGAAAATCGCCAACAAGTATAAGGTTTCTGTCGCTAACTTAAAATCCTGGAACAACCTTAAATCTGACAATATTTATACCGGACAAAAGTTGAAAGTTAGCGCTTCTTCGTCTTCAAATAGCACGAATACTTCTAAGCCTAGCACTAACACAAACAACAATAAGAATAGTAATACTTACAAACCCAGCGCAAGCACCAGTGTCAAAACCTACACTGTCGTGAAAGGTGACTCGCTTTGGAAAATTGCCAATAAATATAAGGTCACTGTCGCTAACCTAAAAAGTTGGAACAGCCTTAAATCCGATAACATTAAGATTGGACAAAAATTAAAAGTCAGTGCTCCATCAACTTCAAGTAATACCAACACTTCTAAACCTAGCTCAAACAAACCAAATACGTCCGCGACCAAAACTCACACTGTCAAAAAAGGTGACTCACTTTGGTCAGTATCCAGACAATACAAAACAACTGTCGACAACATCAAATCGTGGAACAAATTGAAGGGTAACACAATTTATGTTGGACAGAAGTTGACGATAAAATAAAAAGAAGGCTATCTCATTTTCCATGAGATAGCCTTTCTGGGTTCCATTTTAAAAATGATGAAAACCCTCTACAGGCATTACAAATACGGTTGCCCCGCCAACTTGAACTTCGATTGGATAAGGAACGTAGGTATCTACAGTAACTCCAAGGGACGCAGATGGAGTCATCATTTGTTCGCGTGCTTTGCAGTTTTCTTTAATGATTGCTAGGGCTTCTTCCACGCGTTCATCTTCTGTCCCAATAATGAATGTGGTATTTCCGGCTTTTAAAAATCCACCCGTTGTAGCTAATTTTGTTGCTCCGAAATTGCCTTTTGTTAGTGCATCAGACAAGCGGTTGCTATCTTGGTCTTGAACAATCGCGAATATCAGTTTCAAAGAAATCAACCCTTCCTAAAAATCTATCTTTTTTTCTATTATAGCAAACAAATCGGATTTTAAAGAGTGATATGCACCAAGGGTTATACGCATATTTCACACTGAATGTTAGTTTAATTTGCTTAAAATATCTGCTAAAATCACATCGGTAATTTCTTCTGGTGTTTTTGTTGCATCTACTCGCATAAAGCGGTCTGGGAACATAGTGATAATTTTTTCATAACCAGCCTGTACTTTTTCGTGGTAAGTGATGTCTTCTTTATCGAGTCGATTGATTTCACGACCTTTATTTGCAGCAATCCTTGCTAAACCAATCTCAGCGGGGACATCTAAGTAATAAGTACGGTCTGGCACGGTATCCTCAATCGCATATAGATTCACTTGCAGAACTTGTTCCATATCCATGTCACGTCCCGCACCTTGATAAGCAAGTGAGCTATCCATGAAACGATCACAAAGCACCGTTTTCCCTGTCTTTAAAGCTGGGCGTATTGTTTCAACGACATGTTGACGGCGAGCTCCCGCAATAAGAAGCACTTCTGTTTTTGGGTCCATTTCTTCATTGCCAATTCCTAAAACAATGTTTCTTACTTTTTCTGAAATTGGGCTGCCACCTGGTTCACGTGTTTTTATGAAATCAATCCCCGCTTCTCCCATTTTTTGGGCAAGCAGTGTGCCAACCGTTGTTTTTCCAGAGCCATCGGGACCCTCTAGTGTAATAAAAATTGCTTTCATTTAGTTATTTCCTTTCTATTTTCGTGTCACTTTATGTTTGATTATAGCATAAGTTAGCGAAAGACACGGATGTAATTTGTTGCTAGTTTTTCGCCGCCTTGATAGTGATGTTTTTGGATTTTTTTAAGTTCGTAAATGTGTTTTTCAGTTAAACGTTCACCGCGAATAATTGTCGGGATTCCTGGTGGATAAAGCGAAATTGTTTCAGCAGATATGAAACCTAGCGAATCATCTAATCGGATAAAATCAGTCGTGCGTATGTGCATTTCTTCATAAGTTAGAGCTAACTCAGTAGCACTAAAATCCGTTTTTTTTCGTGGAGATTCGTTTGCCGCTTTTCTCTCAGGAGAGCGGATTCGACTGATGGGCGAGAAGTCTACCCCTTTTTTTATTAACGGTAAAATGAGTAATAATTGTACTTCATCCGCGAGTTCAGGAAAATAGGAACTTGCTTCAAAGATTTCTTGAAGTTCGTAGCCTGTGTAGCCTGATTTTCGAACAATTATTTTTAATGGATCATCAGGTAAAATAACGTCGAATTTATTTTTAGTCAGCCATTTTATCCACCTAGCACGCATTCTCCAGAAAGCTTCAACATCTACTTCTGAGTAGGTTGCGACATATTTTCTAGCTGCATCAAGTGACGCCATAATAAGATAGGACGGGCTACTTGTTTGGAACACTTGGAGGTAATAATCGAGCTTCTCAAAAATCGGCAAATCATTGACGATGTGCAAATAAGAACCCATTGTTAACGCCGGTAAAGTTTTGTGTGCAGATTGAACCACAATATCAGCACCAAGGTCCACCGCACTTTTTGGAAACTCGGAACTTGTTAAAAAATGGGCTCCGTGCGCTTCGTCGACAAATACTACTGCGCCAAATTGCTGGGCGATTTGAATACATTTTTGCAAATTAAAAATCGTTCCATAATAACTTGGATACGTAAAAATACATAGTTTTACATCTGGATGGTTATGTAAGGTTTCTACTATCAACTCAGGCGTCACACCATTTGCAACCCCAGCCTCCTCGTGGATTTGTGGGCTTAAAAAAATGGGTTCTCCTCCCGCCAGCTCGATTCCATGTAAAATTGATTTATGTGCATCTCTTGGCACTAACACTTTCTCTCCGCGCCTTAAAGTCGTCATAATGACTGCTAAGTTGCCCGCGCTTGTACCATTAACAAGGAAGTGACTTTTTTTCACCCCATAACAATCAGCAAGTAACATTTCTGCTTCTAAAATCACATCTTCCGCATGGTGCAAGTCGTCCATTCCGGTAATTTCTGTTACATCCCATTTTAATAATTTTTGCCATACATCTGGATAGATGGCTCCTCCTTTATGGCCAGGTACGTGAAGTGATACCGGGCAAGACTTGGCATGCGCATCTAACCGTTCCACTAAAGGCATTTTAGATTGATTCCACATGACAAACGCTCCTTTTTAAATTCTCTTTTACCATTATACCATTTTGCTTGATTTATAACACTTTCTTGCGGTTTTAAAGCGTTTTCATTTCAGAAGAGGTATAATAAAATTAGCATCGACGTTTTGACTTTCGAGTAAAGGGAATTTGAGATAATAGGAATATTTTAAAGGAGGTTTTTTGTCAGATGAAGAAGATTCTTAACGGTACAAATCAAGTAGTAGAACAAATGGTGGAAGGTTTAGTTAAATCGCACACAGATATTGTTCATCGTGTTGAAGGAACTCGTGTCATTGCAAGAAATGATAAACGTTCAGGCAAAGTAGGATTAGTAAGCGGTGGAGGTTCTGGTCACGAGCCGGCTCATGCTGGTTATGTTGGTCGTGGAATGCTCTCTGCGGCTGTTTGCGGCGACGTTTTCACTTCCCCAACCCCGGACCAAATATATGAAGGTATCAAAGCCGCAGATCAAGGCGCTGGCGTACTTTTAATTGTAAAAAATTATACTGGTGACGTAATGAACTTCGAAATGGCGGCTGATTTAGCGGATGCCGAGGATATTAAAGTAGAACAAATTGTCGTGGATGATGATATTGCGGTGGAAGATAGCACGTTTACAACTGGACGGCGTGGCGTGGCTGGAACTGTTCTTGTACACAAAATTGTCGGAGCCGCAGCAGAAGCAGGTGCATCCCTTGATGAACTAAAAGCACTCGGTGAAAAAGTGATTTCTGCTATCAAAACGCTTGGTGTCGCATTATCTCCTTGTACGGTGCCTGAGGTCGGACATCCAGGATTTGAGCTTGGAGAAGATGAAATCGAACTAGGAATTGGTATCCACGGCGAACCTGGCTTTACTAGAGAAAAAATTATGCCATCTGCAAGTCTTGCTAAACAACTTTATGATCGAATCGCGACGGAAAGCAAACTCATTTCGGGTGATAAAGTCGTTGTATTAGTCAATGGAATGGGTGCAACTCCACTAATGGAGCAATATGTTTTCGCAAATGATGTTCATGAACTTTTGAAAAACGCAGGTATCAGTGTCGAAAAAACACTCGTTGGAGATTATATGACATCACTTGAAATGGCCGGACTATCTCTAACCATTTTGAAATTAGAAGATGAAAAATGGGTAGATATGCTAAAACTCCCTGTTGAAACGATTGCGTGGTAAAAAGATTTGGAGGAATGAATAATGACCTATAATAAAGATTGGGCGCTTCGTTGGTTAAATGATTTCGGCGAACGTGTACAAGAGAATAAACAGTTATTAAGTGATCTCGACCAAGCGATTGGTGACGGAGACCATGGTATTAATATGGCACGTGGTTTAAGCGAACTTAAAAAAGCTTTTGCCGATAAAGAACCTAGCGACTTGAAAGATGTTTTCAAGACTGCTGGAATGACAATGGTCAGTAAAGTCGGTGGTGCATCGGGACCGCTTTATGGGACAGCCTTTTTGAATATGAGCAAAGCGGTTGATTCAGATACGATTGATTCAGTTGGCTTAACAAAAGTCATTGAGTCTGGGCTAGAAGGTATTGAAAAACGCGGCAAATCGCACGCTGGTGAAAAAACAATGATTGATGTTTGGGAGCCTGTTGTTCATGCGCTTCATCAAGAAGATTTAACCGATGACGTGGTCGATGCTGCCTTACAAAAAACGAAAGACTTAAAAGCGACGAAAGGACGTGCAAGCTACCTTGGTGAACGTTCGATTGGGCACCTTGATCCTGGCGCTTATTCTTCGGCGCTACTATTTCACGCAATGCTTCAAACGGAGGTGAACTGACACGATGGCAAAACCATATGGCGTTGTAATTATTTCCCACTCCAAAGATGTTGCTAAAGGAGTTCACGATATCATTAAAGAAATTGCACCAGATGTTTCGATTACCCATGCAGGAGGAACAGATGATGGTCGAATTGGTACAAGTTTTGACACGGTGAATGAAGCAATCGAACGGAACGAAGCCGATAAAATCTACACTTTTTATGATCTTGGGAGCGCCAAAATGAATATTGAAACAGTAGAAGAAATTAGCGACAAAGAAATTATTCTTTTCAATGCACCGATTCTTGAAGGTGCTTATGCGACTGCTGCTCAAATTCAAATGGACGAAAAACCCGAAGTAATTGCAGCAAATTTGAAGACGATTGAGATTAAATAAGATATACCGGGCAGACGAGCTAAAACTCGTCTGTTTTTCTGGTTATCCATGATATAATGAGCTATAAAATAACGTTAGGAATGGAAACGATGAATATTCTAATAAAAATACGCGAACTAAACAATCTAACCAATAGTGAAAAAGAGCTCGCCGACTATATTTTAGCCAATCCTAAAAAAACATTGCAATTCAAACCCAAAGAACTAGCTACCGCAGCTTTTGTTTCTACGGCAACCATTTATCGTTTAATCAACAAATTAGGGATAAATGGCATCGGTGAATTAAAAATCGAAATCGCCTCTAGCTTGCGAGAAACGACCGCAGAAAAAGAAATTAATTACGATTATCCGATTTTAGAGTCGGATACGCCCTTTCAAATAATGACGAATTTGCGCCAAATTTATAACAGTACGATTGTTGAGACGTTGAATAATGCTGATCCAGAAGAATTAGTAGCTATTGGCGAGAAATTAATGAATGCCAAAGTTATCGATATTTATGCTGCCTCTGCAAATTTATTTTTCGCGAAAAACTTCCAATTTCAAATGCAGGAAATTGGAAGTTTAGTTAATGTTCCAGAAGAGGATTATATTCAAAGACTATCCGCAGCAAATAGCGATGAAAATCATGTGGCGCTTGTTGTTTCTTACGGTGGCAGAAGCGAAACCTTGCAAAAAGTAGTGCAGATTTTATCCGAGAACGATGTCCCAATTATTTTAATTACTTCGATGCAAGACAACCCACTCGTTAAGTTTGCCACCCATAAAATTTATATGGCATCTGCCGAAAATCATTACAACAAAGTTTCTTCCTTTTCAACAAGACAATCTCTTCTTAGCATTTTTGACACGATTTACTCCATTATCTTTAATTATAATTATGAAAAAAATATTCAATATAAAATGACTAATTACCAAAAAATGAATACTGATTTGATATAAATTTTACAAAAAAGTGTTCGATTTCCCCTCTTGTTTGAAAAAAAGCTTTCAATATTTCTTGATTCCGCCCCCTACTCACTTTTGAATGATACAATAAAGAAAAAAAGGAGTTATCACATGACTATCGAAGCGATTATTTTAGACATTGACGGTACACTACTCAGCGATAATAAAGAAATTACTCCCGCAACAAAAAAAGCGCTTATTACCGCACAACAAAATGGGGTTAAATTAATTCTCGCATCTGGAAGACCAACAACAGCAATGCATCTTTACGCAGAGCAATTAGAAATGGAGAAATACCACGGTTTACTCGTTTCATACAATGGCGCCAAAGTGGTTGATTGCCAAACAAATGAAGAACTATTCAGCCAAGCACTGACTGTTACAGAAGGAAAAGCCGTACTTGAGCATATGAAACAATTCGATGTGAAAGTGATGATTGATAAAGACGACTATATGTATGTAAATAATGTATTCGACTGTTTTGTGCCTTATCGCGGCGAAGAAATCAATATTATTGAATATGAATCCCGCAGCGGTAATTTTAAATTATGTGAAAAAGAGGATTTGGCAGCTTTCGTAGATTATCCAATTAGCAAAATATTGACTGCTGGTGACCCTGCATACCTAAAAGAAAATTACCAAGCCATGATGGAGCCTTTCAAAGAGTCCTTCAATTGTGTATTCACCGCAGACTTCTACTTTGAATTTACCGCACAAGGCATTGATAAAGCGAAGGCGTTAGATACTGTTTTAACACCACTGGGAATTAGTGCCGAGAACTTAATTGCTTTTGGAGATGGTCATAATGATATTACGATGGTACGTTATGCCGGAACAGGTGTCGCAATGCAAAATGCTGTGCCTGAGTTAAAAGAAGCAGCGAATACCGTTACTTTGTCTAATAATGAAGATGGGATTGGGCATTTGCTTGATAGTTTGATTCTAAGTTAATAAAAAACAAGCAGGAATCGTGTATATTCCATTTTCTTAAATGGTTTTATACATGATTCCTGTTTTTCTATTTCTGATACTTTTATGTGAAGCTGTAAATCGATTATCCTTCTATAAATAGTTAGCCACGCTATTACATAAATGGTCTATTCAACCGCTCATTCAGTTCATATAATGCCGTTTTATTACTATCCCACTTCAATACCTCCATAGCTTCCTGATACGATAGCCATTTAAACTGAACATGCTCTGAAGATAGCCTTATATCGTGTTGGTATTCAGTCAATTCTGCCGCATAACAATATTCGGGAATTACATATGGCTTATTAAATCCAAAATAAATCCCCGGAATATGCGCTAAAGAATCTAATTTAAACACGATCAACTCAATATCTAAATTTAGCTCTTCCTTGCATTCTCTAACTGCTGTTTTTGCTGGCAATTCTGTATCTTCTCCGCCACCAGAAATAAATTGCCAAACTTTCTCATCCGCTCGCAAAAAAACACCAAATAAATAATGATCTTTTGTTTGAATACATGGGATAACTAGCACTTGAAATGGTTGTCTCATACTTCCTCCTATACCTATGCATCAATTTTTTTGTATTTTAATAAAAACAACTATTTTAACACCTTCATTATACAGAATTCTTTCATTTTCTGGTATGCTTAAGTTAATAAACTAAAGTAGGAGGTAATTTAAATGACACTTTCTTTCACTGATACATACAGACTGAACAATGGAATTGAAATGCCTAGGCACGGTTTTGGGGTATACAAACTAACTGACGAAAAAAGAATGCGCACTGCTCTTGAAACGGCGGCGGATGTTGGATATCGCTTATTTGATACAGCTTCTTTTTATCACAATGAAAAGCAACTGGGAGATTTCTTTCAATCAAGTGGGTTAAAACGCGATGACTTCTTTGTCACTACGAAAATGTGGAATACCGAGCAGGGTTATGATGAGACGCTTCGGGCTTTTGAAAAATCACAAAAAAAATTACAACTTAACCAAATTGATTTATATTTAGTTCACTGGCCAAAACAAGATACTTTTTTTGAGACTTGGCGTGCAGTTGAAAAGCTTTATGATGAAGGGCTTGTTCGGGCAATTGGCGTAAGTAATTTCGAGGCGCACCATTTAGATCGCCTGCGTACGAGCGCTAATGTTCTTCCCGTTGTAGATCAAGTAGAAACTCACCCACACTTCCCCAATCACCTGCTACATCGCTATTTAGAGGAACTTCATATTGTTCACCAAGCGTGGAGTCCACTTGGGCGGGGCGGAGTTTTAGAAGAAGCTACTTTAATTGAACTTGGGCAAAAACACGGCAAATCTCCCGCACAAATTATTTTACGCTGGCATTTGCAAAACAATATTTCGATTATTCCTAAGTCAGAAACTCCTTCAAGAATTAAGGAAAATGCGGATATTTATGATTTTGAGTTAACGGAAGCAGATATGCGCCAAGTTGAACGTTTAAATACTGGCGAACGTTTAAGTCATGCGCCAGATGTGATGTATGTAAGGTCGGAAGAAGTTTAAATCTTTTCCCGCCATTTTTAAATTTTAATAGCAAAAAAATCTACTATTCCAAGTTGCCACGGTCTAGTAGATTTTTATAATTATTTCTTTAATTGTCTTTTCCGAGCTTCTTTAAAGAGATAAAAATAGCGTGCTTCAGCCTTTTTCTCTTCATATTCTAAATTGGGGTCATATTCAAAGCTTTTACGCAACAGAACCTTTTGTTTGTGCCAGTTTTCTTGCGTGACTTCGATTAACTCCATCAAATAAGCATCATAGGACTTGTGTAATTTGCCAATTTTCTTTTCTTTTTTTCGGCCAAACTTATTACTTCTGGATTCCATTTTATCACCTCGGCTTATACTTCTCTTCGCCCTTCCATTGCTTTTGAGAGCGTCACTTCATCAGCGTATTCCAAATCTCCGCCAACTGGAAGACCATGTGCTATTCTAGTTATCTTTATACCAGATGGTTTTAATAGACGCGAAATATACATCGCCGTAGCTTCTCCTTCTACATTAGGGTTCGTCGCTAAAATAACTTCCTCAATCGTGTCATCTTGCAAACGTTTGAGTAAATCTGGAATATTAATATCTTCGGGTCCAATCCCATCCATTGGCGAAATTGTCCCATGAAGCACGTGGTATAAACCATGAAAATCACGCATTTTTTCCATTGCAATCACATCTTTTGATTCTTGGACCACACAAATTATGCTCTGATCCCGCGATGTGTCTCCGCAAATATAACATGGGTCTTTATCAGTAATATGACCGCAGACGGAACAAAAACTCAGGTTTCTTTTTGCATCAACCAATGCTTTGGCAAAGTCTAGCACATCATCTTCTTTCATATCAAGTACATAAAAAGCTAATCTCGCTGCCGATTTGGGTCCGATACCCGGTAATTTCATAAAACTGTCCATTAATTTCGTTATCGGCTCAGGATAATGCATATCTCGTCTTCCTCTCACCTTCAAAGTACACAATGTTTCACGTGAAACATTCTTTTAAAAATAGTTGAGACTCTTGTATTTTAGCCAAGAGTCTCAAACCAAACAATATTACATTCCAGGAAGATTTAATCCTTGTGTGAATTTACCCATTGTTTGTGAAGTTGTATCTTCAATTTGTTTTAATACATCATTTGTAGCTGCAAGTACTAAATCTTGTAGCATTTCGATATCTTCTGGATCTACTACTTCTTCATTTATTACAATATCTGTAATGGCGCGTTTACCAGTAGCTTTTACTGTAACCATCCCGCCACCAGCTGTTCCAGTAAACTCTTGTACTTCTAAATCCGCTTGAGCTTTCGCCATTTCTTTTTGCATTTTTTGCATTTGTTTCATCATACCTTGCATATTTCCCATTCCACGCATGAATAATCTCCTCTTTCTTCTATTGTTTTTTAATCTTTAATTTCAAGCAAATCTTCACCAACTAGTTTTGTTGCTTCTAATACAAATGGATCTTCAGCTGGTTTTCGAGCTTCTGGACTTGCGCCTTCCTCTGCACTTCCATCGCCGCCATGACTATGAAGGAAATTCTCTCTTACATCAGCCCATTGATCTTCTGGGATTCCAATAAAAGTATAATTCACTTTTGTAAGTCGCGCAATACTCGATGTAATAGTTTCTACAAAGTTCGGGTTATCCATCGCCATTTGGCAGTGAATCTCATGCTTAAATTTTAACACAAAAGTGTCTTGAGATGCAGCCACAGGTTCCGCATCATTCAAAAGTGCTGCTTGAGACGCCATTAACATGGATAACAACTCACCCCAACAACCACGAATTAATTGCAAATTCTCTTTCTTAGCCTCACCTAATACATGGTTAATTTTTCCAATCGGCGCTTTAAATTGCTTGCCGTTGTTGATTTGTTTTTTAGCACCGCCACGATTTTGGGCTGGTTTTTCAGTAGGTGTTACTCCCGCCCCGCTTGTAATTTGCTTTTTGAGCGTTTGGAGTTCTTGTTGCATTTGTTCCATTTGGCTTTTCAACTCTGCTACATCGCCGCTAGCTGGTGTTTCGTTTGTTACTACATTTCCAGAAGCTACTGGTCCAGTTTGCGTTAATTGCACCAGCGCTACCTCTACATAAATGCCTGGATGATTCGAAAAACGCATTTGTTGTTGCGCAATGTTTAAAATTTTCACAAACTCATATATTTTCAGTGAGTCAGCTCGTTTCGCTAGCGCTACAAAATCATCATCAACTAAAGCTCGCTCCAAAGTTTCTTCTAAATTAGGAGCTTTTTGGTAAAGTAATACATCTCTGAAAAATACTAATAAATCTTCCACAAGTCGAACCGGATCTTTTCCTTCTGCAAGTAAAGCTGTTAAGGTCGAAATCGCTTCTGCCGCATCACCATCAAAAGCCGCACTAACAAGCTTAGTAAGCAAGCCTTGTGCAACAGAACCGGTAATCTCAAGCGCATCTTCTACGGTAACTTCTTCTGAACCGTAAGAAATCACTTGGTCAAGCAAGCTAAGTGCATCACGCATCCCACCTTCAGCTGCGCGTGCCACAATCATCAGCGCTTTTTCATCATAAGGAATCTTTTCTTCTTTCAAAATGAATTCCAGACGTCCGATAATATCTTGTGTCGTAATCCGTTTGAAATCGAATCGTTGTACACGTGAAATAATTGTCAGTGGAAGCTTATGTGGCTCTGTCGTTGCCAAAATAAAAATGACATGTTTTGGCGGTTCTTCTAGCGTTTTTAGTAGCGCATTAAACGCTCCCGTCGACAACATATGCACTTCATCAATAATATATACTTTATATTTCGCCACAGTCGGCGCATATTTCACTTTTTCCCGGATATCCCGAATCTCTTCAACCCCGTTATTACTGGCAGCATCAATTTCAAGAACATCTGGTATAGAGCCATCCGTTGTTCCTTTACAAATTTCACACTCATTGCAAGGCTCCCCGTCATGACCGTGTTCACAGTTAATCGCCTTCGCAAAAATTTTCGCCGCACTTGTCTTCCCAGTCCCCCGAGGTCCCGAAAACAGATAAGCATGCGAAGTTTTATTCTGTATAATGGCATTTTTAAGCGTTTTCGTCACATGTTCCTGTCCCACAACATCCTGAAACGACTGCGGCCGAAAAACCCGATACAAAGCCTGATACGCCATTTGCCACTCTCCTCACCTGAAACCTTTTTAGTAGTTTTATTATAACGTATTGTTGAAGAAGTTTCAAAACGTTGTTTGTTTTGATTTACTTCTTCAATATAGATCCGAGCAAAGCGAGGATTTAATCCTTCGTGGAAGTTTCAAAACGTTGTTTGTTTTGATTTACTTCTTCAATATAGATCCGAGCAAAGCGAGGATTTAATCCTTCGTGGAAGTTTCAAAACGTTGTTTGTTTTGATTTACTTCTTCAATATAGATCCGAGCAAAGCAAGGATTTAATCCTTCGTGGAAGTTTCAAAACGTTGTTTGTTTTAATCTACTTCTTCAATATAGATCCGAGCAAAGCGAGGATTTAATCCTTCGTGGAAGTTTCAAAACGTTGTTTGTTTTGATTTACTTCTTCAATATAGATCCGAACAAAGCGAGGATTTAATCCTTCCCAAAACTTTCAAAACGTACTTTGCTTTGATTTACTTCTTCAATATAGATCCGAACAAAGCGAGGATTTAATCCTTCCCAAAACTTTCAAAACGTTGTTTGTTTTAATCTACTTCTTCAATATAGATCCGAACAAAGCGAGGATTTAATCCTTCCCAAAACTTTCAAAACGTACTTTGCTTTGATTTACTTCTTCAATATAAATCTGAGCATCGCAATGATTTAATCCTTAAGCCTAACAAAATTACGCTATCCCCAAAAAAAGAACCAGACTCCCAAAAGCCCGATTCTCATTTCTATCTACTCTTCACTTTTCGCCGCTAACTTCTCTTGCTTCTTCTTACTTTCATCAATAACCGAAAGCTCAATTGATTTCAGCAAGTTTTTGACGCGTTTCTTACGGAAAAATCCAAACATAAAACCAACAATAATATTATTCATTTTATTTAATGCTTTCTCTGTTTCAATTAATTCATTATATGTCACTTCACATGTCGTTTCGCTTGTAGATTTTATTGTATAAGTTGTTGTATGTGTATTCACTCGGCTACTTGTTTCAAATTGATAAAGTTCGTAAGGTTTCACTTGAACAATTTTGGTTGTTGCAAGGGCGCCATTAGACATTGTTCTTTGATATTTGTGTCCTTCTAATTTATGCCTTTGAACCGTTTTTCCAGTAGCATTTTTCACATCATAAATCGCTGAGCTGACGATGGTATCAAAACACTCTTTTTGGGATATATACAATTTCTGAGTTACATTCACTTTTCAATCGACTCCTTCTTATTCTTTTCTTTCTTATCTTTGCGCAGTTTTAGCACGATAAAAAGGCAACCAATCAAAACAACCACAAGTCCGGTAACTAAAATAGGTACATTAGCCATCCCATCTTTTCCATAAGAAGGACTAAACATAATAATAATAAGACCAATACTAATTATAAATAGTGCATTAACAATTTTCATTTTCAACCCACACTAACTTGGAAATAGAGTACAGAGCCTATTTCAGTTGCTTTTATTGTTTCTTTGGCGATTTTTGCTGCTTTTTCTTCGTCCTCGATGTTGGTTTCAAAAGTCAGTTTCATACCTTGCTCAGCTATTTTTTTAAAAGTTACACCGTCTTTATCGTATGTTTCTAGTAATTCAGTAATATACTCTCGTTTCATTGGGCAATTAAGAATAATCATTTAAAAAACCTCCTCTTATATAGTTTAACTTTATCTCTTCTGACTTGCAATGAATAAAAATGGTGCAGGAATTCCTACATGATATACTGACTAGGCACAACAGAATGCACCTAGCCAGAAACTTGTTTTTTTCTAAGCTTTCATCTCTTCTTCTGGTACACCAACCCGATTTGCGGTAATAACAAATGGTACCCAAATTAAGAAGGCGACGACCATATTTATGAGTGAAATCACCGGTGCCATCCAGTCTCCTCCAGTTGCTAGGAATGAATTCAAGAGTGGTGGCATTACCCAAACTACAGCAATCTTAACTGGCCCAACCAGTCCAAGAGTTGTTGCAAAGTAAGCAATAGTAACCATTACCATTGGTGCAATAAGGAATGGAATTAGGTAGATCGTATTTAATACAATCGGTAAACCAAACATAATTGGTTCATTGATATTAAATATCCCCGGAGCAAGTGACAATTTGGCCACTGTTCGTGCATCCGCTCGTTTCGAGAACATTAGTAAAGCAATAATCAGTACGAGTGTTCCGCCTGATCCACCCATCCATACGTAAGCATCGAAAGAGCCACGTACCCATTCGAATGGTAATTTAACACCTTCTTGTGCTGCACTAATATTTTGCAGCTGTGCCGTACCCCAAAGTGATTCTAAAACTGGCGCAAGAACGTTTGGTCCATGAATACCGAAGAACCATAGTAATTGAACAAGGAACGTAACTAATAAAACAGCCCCATACCCTTGCGAAAGTGATAACAGTGGCTCTTGAATTGTTTTAGAAATCCACGTAATAACATCCATATTAGTGATTTTGAAGAATGCCCAGTCAATAATACCCACTACATAAAGCGCCACAAGTGCAGGAATAATCGCTGCAAATGCTTTACTTACTGCCGGTGGAACAGTATCTGGCATTTTAATAATAATATTTCTACGCATTAGTTTCGCGTAAATAATAGTTGAAATAAAACCGAAAATCATTGCAGTAAACAAACCTGTCCCATTTACTTGACTAAGGCTAAAGAACCCATAAATCCCAGCAAATTCTTTTGGTAGTGTATTGACATCAAAATTAGCATTAGCAGCGGCAATTGCACCTTTTACTGCATCTAAGCTAACAGTAACAGTTAAGTTCATGACAAAAGCAGCAAGTGATACTAGCCCCCCAGCTAGACGATCCACTTCATACACTTTTGATAAATTGTATCCTAGTGAAAAAGCAAAAATAATCGAAACAATTGCAAGTGTCCCATTATATACGTATCCATTAACTTCGATCAGCGGTTGCATTGCTGTAACAAAGCCTGTCCATCCCCAGTCAGTTGGAAAATCTCTGAAAAAGGCATTTAAAAGTACTGCAATCGAACCAGCCATTGTGATTGGCATTGTTGAAATAAATGCATCACGCAAAGCAACTAAATGTTTTTGCGAACCAATTTTCGCAGCTACTGGTACAAAATACTTTTCTAAAAATGCTGTTAATCCATTCATATTATATCCTCCCATTTTTCCTTTTTATTTATCGCTCATCTCTTGAAACCAAATATAATTTCTATGTATATATCCCCTTTAAGCTAGTCAGCTATATCTGTTCACTTTATTTTTCACAATCCCCATTACGAAAAATAAATCAGATGGAACCTTTGCACACCTCGTGAAATTGTGGGAGTCCTCCTCTCCGCTTCATGATAAGGCTTACATTTAGATTCACCTTATTTTATTGCAATTTCTGTGCCAACTCTCTAAAACATTCCAAGGCTACAAAAATGACTTGCGCATAGCATCTTTGCCCCTCAAAAACAAGGCTTACACACATAACTAAAAAACTGTGTAAGTAAGCGCTAACATTACACAGTTTCAGTAAATTTATACTTAATCATTTTTGTGTTATAATGAGCATAAAGCAAGTAATACGAATAGTTTGAGGTGATATTTATGGCTGTTAAACGCGACATGCCGGAAGAATCTAAAAATAGCAAGGTGGTTAAAAAAGAACATTTTTCAATTGTTTTTCCGGATGATATCAAAGTGCCAAAAAGTGAACAGGAATTGGAAGAAGAAAAAGCAGAAAATAAATCAGCACAGGATGAAACAAATTGATGGATAAAAAATACCCTTTAGACAAAATGAATGAATCATGCTATAATTTTAAAACAGTGAACATTACAAGTTAGACGTAGGAACCATCTGGACAGGTGGTTTCTACGTCTTTTTTGCGTCTACTGATGATAAAAAAGATAGGAGCAAGAAAATGAATCAAGATTTACGCTTACCACAAAACAATAAAGAAGGACTTTTATACGGTGTCATTATTTGTAGCATTACAGCATTTCTAATGACTACGGTAAACACTTACCTACAAATTCGAATAGTAAATACCGATTTACTTATATCAATTCTAAAGTTATTCCCATTATTCTTTATTGTTGCGATGCTATTAGAAAATTTTCTTATTAGTCACTTCTCCAGAAAAATGGTAACTAAATATATGGATGCAAGCGACAGTTTTAATGCTTATATTCTTTTTTCCGTTTTATTTACCGTTTTGGGAATGTCTTTTTGCATGACATTTATTGGTGATTTTATTGGTCACGGGTTTGTTATGGAAGAAGGCCTATTATCCAGATTTTTTAGTGCCTGGCCAAGGAATTTTTATAGTGCTTTTTATTGAGCTAATCATCGCACAACCACTTGCAAGAAATGTCATGTCTATCCTTCATTAAGGATAAAAAGTGCACCCGCTATGGATGCACTTTCGTTATTTAATAGAGAAAATAACCATTTTTTTATCATCATCAATCCGCACATTAACATCCATTCCAAGTTTATCCTTGAATAACGCTGTAATATCTAAATAATCATCATAGCTTCCGATATCACTTTTTTCGTAGCCTTGTAAAATGGTTGGTTTAATGCGAACGATATAATCATCTGTTGAGGTTTCTTCCGGGTTGTAAGTATAAATTTTCTTCCCATTCTTATCGAAAAAATCGTATGTTGCATAGGATTCATCCTTCGTCATATAGACATCTTTCTGCGTCACATAGGCGTTATCGGCAACACTGTAATCCATTAGACCGGAATAATACTTGTTAGTAGATGGTTCATTTATTTCATACTGTTTATAAGCTAGCCTAAATAAATAATCGATATTATAATAACTGTTCACGCGGAAATAAAAATGTTTATCCTCTGATTTCTTGTCTATTCCAATATCTGTTGTACTAATTGGAAACACTTCATATAGTTTACCATCTATTTCGTAGGCGACATCATATTTATCAAATACTTCTTGGCGTTGAAAAAAACCAAACATAATTGCCAAAATGACAAGTATCCCTACCAAAACTGCGACAATTAGCGCTGGCAACCATTTCTTTTTTGTTTTTAGTTGTTGCATTATTTTCATCCTTTGTTATGAATTACGTTACTTATCCTATATTGTACCAGTTTATATACTATTATACATTATTTTTCTGCAATAGATTTCGATTTCACTAAAAAAGACTACTTCGCGCTGAGCAAAATAGTCTTTTAATATATTTAAAATTAGTGTCGCGCACCTCACATCGACATGCAATCACCTGCGTTACCCTGATAGTTAGCTCGGGCCAGGCAACCTCGCGGCACATGAGAAGCACTGATTAATGCTGCTTCCTTCCGGACCTGACATGGTTCACAGGTTCTCATTGCGCAAGACCCAACCTTCAACACCACTTGTCAAGGGCAGACCAAACAATTACGATGCCTCAAGTGAGGAATTCAACCCCGCTAGAGCGGATTGCGGGTTACAGGGCGCCGCTACCTCCCCGTCTAGCACGACAAATTTGCTACCAATAATTAGTTCGCAAAACAAAAAACATTTAGCCTAAACTCTGAAAAGAGCTCAATTACTAGTGTACCTTTTTCATATGAAAAGTGCAAGTAGAAACTCGGGAAATTTTTTAACGTAAGTAAAAACTCATGATCGCGGCAACTATTGTTCCAACTACACAAATACCTACTAATGTTAAGGCAATCCATACTATTTTCTTATTCACGTTCATCTCCCCCTTACTTCACATTTTCGCTTTTCTTTTAGTGATTATATCATGAAATGGAAAATTTAGCTGTTATTTTCAAACTTCTTTTGCCAACTATTTAATTGACTATAGCTAGACATTAGCTGGGTTGATACTTGTTTGAAAATCGAACGTAATTCTGCATACTTTTCTACGTTTTCGCTAGGATGATAAATAGCTTTGATTGGCAGTTTTCTTTGGAGATTTAGGTCTTTTAATATTCCAAGTGAGCGCATTCCAATAATAGCAGCTCCTAAACTTGATCCTTCAATTGTGTGAGGGACGCGAATTTCTCGGTTCAAAATATCAGCTAGCAATCTACACCAATCTTCATGAGCTGAAATCCCGCCCGTTACATAGATAATATCATCAGGTGCTGAAACTGCCTCATACACTTCAGCAAGATTAAAAGCAATTCCTTCCAAAATCGCTCTGACGAAATGGGCTTTGGTGTGATTAATCGTGAGCCCCACGAACCCGCCTCGGATATCATTCGTCCAAAAAGGCGCACGTTCTCCTAGTAAGTACGGTTGGAATAAAAGACCCGCTGCTCCTGGATTCACTTGATCAATACAGGCAATAAAGCTAGCAAAGTCTCGGTTCGCAATTTCACTTTCTGAGCCAAATTGTTCAAGACCCCATTCGACCACTTTTCCACCATTATTTACTGCTCCACCGGCAATAAAATAACCATCTCCCGCACCATAACAAAAAGTGCGACCGCGTGAATCGACTTGAAATTCGGTTGTTAATTTTCTGACAGCACCACTTGTGCCAACAGTAATGGTCACATCACTCTGTCCAGTTGCTTGAATTCCAATATTTGCGAGTGCACCGTCACTACCTCCAATAATAAATGGAACACTTGCTGGAATCCCCATCATTTCCGCATACTCTGCTTTAACTCCACTTAATTGATGCGTTTCCGGAACCACTTTTGGAAAAAAATCTGGTGTTAATTTCACAATTTCCATTGCTTCAAATTCCCAGTCATGTTCCGAAATATTGTAAAGTCCTGTTCCAGATGCCAGCGATTCATCCATCACCCATACCCCAAAAAACCGATACAAAATATAAGATTTAATATCTATAAATTTTTCCGCGCGATTAAATAGCTCGGGTTCTGTTTCTTTCAGCCAGCAGATTTTTGCAAATGGACTCATTGGGTGTATCGGTGTCCCTGTCGCTTCGTAAAGTTGAAAAAGGTAATTATCTCGTTTGACATTTTCAAGCGCCTCACTGCTTCGTCCGTCCGCCCAGGTAATACATTCAGTTAGAAGTTCCCCATTACTTTTGGCTGCGATCAAACTATGCATGGCAGAACTAAAGGCTATTCCGCACAAATCTGCTTTATTTATCTTACTCATCACGTGACGGATGGAGGTAAGTACCGCTTCAAAAATTTCTGTAGGACTTTCTTCTGCCTTACCAGTTTCATCCGTCACTAAATCATAGTGAGACGCTTCTCGGTGGATAACCTCTCCCTGCTCATTAAAAAGAACTGCTTTTGTGCTAGAGGTTCCAATGTCCACGCCCATTATGTAAGAGCTATTCGTCAAAATATTTCACCTCATAACTGCTTTTCTTACCATTATACGTCAAATCGAAAAATTTGGTGGCTGGAGTGCTTCATTTTGGTGAAAAATACAAAACTACATAGAATAGCCAGATATAACCCAAAATAAACAAGCAGAAATCATTGTATAGCATCATTAAAAAATGTTTTATACAAGATTTCTGCTTGCATTTTATTATTGAAATACTTTTATTTTAGCCGCTTTTAGCTTTATTTAACTTGATTTTCGATTGTTGTTGGTGTTAATCCAGAATCATTGATTTGACGAATTTCATATACTTTTCCTTCATCATTAAATTCAAAAAACTCTACCGCACCATAACTAAATTTTTTCCCTGTTTTACTTGCGCTATCTCCATTTGGGAAAGTAATATCTCCTGTTAAAGTTCCAGATATGCTAAAGCGACTTATTGCTACGTTATCATCCGCATAAATTTCATGGTCTTCTACTTTAGCATCATTTGAAAAGTCAACAATTGCACGAATAGTAGCAATAAAATTATCCGCTCCTTCAATCACTGCTCCATTTTTATGAAAAATAATGTCTGGTGTAATTAATTCATACTGTTTATCAAAGTCTCTATTATTAAGATTCGTATGGAAAAGATGTGGAATCATTCTTTTCTCTTCAATTGTCATTGGATTTCCCATTTATATCGCCCCTTTTTTTATATGAAAAGCTTTTCCTACTTAATTATATCAAAAAAATGTTTTCATAATGTGTAGAGCTGATGAACATTAATAAAAAAAGCCTCTATATTATGTATATTTACCACAGAAAAGCTTATTTTTGCATAATTAGCAAAAAAGCAGCGGAGAAATCAATATAACTGATTTTTTTCTGCTGCTTTTTGTCAGAACTTAATTTATCGTGCTAAATGGCTTATGTTTTTTTGCTATGAAGATAGTTTAGTTATTTTTTGCGTTTTCTTAAAAGTACTATTGCTATAAGAATGACTATTGCACCAATGACAACAAAAATCCATTCAACGCCTTGGTCACCGGTGCTTGGAAGTTCTGATTTAGACGCTGCTTCTTTCTTAGGTTCCTCTGAGGTAGCTGTAGTAACACTTTTTACAGAATTATTGTTTTCGATTTTTTTCACTTTTTTAGGGACTTGAACAGCTTCTTCATTTTCTTTTTTCGCTGGGACAGTGTAAGTTACTTCTTCACTAAAGTTTCCTGCTTCATCAAATGCATAAGTAGTAATTTCCTTTGGCGTGGTTGCCCAAGAAGCATAGAAGTTCCCATCTTTATCCGCATCAACACGCCCTTCTCCAAAGGTTTCATCTTCTGGAGAGCTCATATAAACACTGGCAAAAGGTTTGGTTTTTCCTGAGAAAATTTTCGTTTCTAAGTCAAAATTCAAATTAGTAACTGATAAAGTTGCAACAGATGCTTTTACCAAGTAATTTAACTTAACCGCAGTTGTTTCACCCTCTTTTGTATCACCAAGTAATGTCACATCTTGTAAGCCAACATCTGCTGTTGTTAGCGATATATCCTCAGCCAAACGATAATTGGACAATTCCGTTCCTGTATATTCACTTAAAGTTTCGGTGAAATCAGCTAGTTTGATAGCGTTATTTTGTTCATACGTATAAACTTCCGTTGAGTCCGTAATGTCTATCGTTGTTTCGGGTGTTGCCGATTCTTTCGCTGGTTCCGTTGTTTTTGAATCAACTTCTGGAACTGTATTTTCAGTGGAATGAGTTGTTTTTTCCTCAGTATTAGGTTGATTATTACCATTTTCATTCGTTTCAGCGCTTGCTGCCAATGAAAATGGGGTGATTAGACAAGTTAATAAAACGACGAATACTAGTCCGCGGAATTTTTTCATCATAAATTCCCCTTTCTTTTTTCTTGTCTTAATCATAAGCAGAAATAGTCTTAAAGTCAATTAAAAATTACAAAATTGTTACAAATATTAAAAATGAGCGACAAAAAAACAACTTGCTAATAAAATTTTAGCAAGCTGTTTATTTATAGTTCGATTGGTCGGTCTAGTTGATAAAGTCGTTTGTATCGCGGTTCAGCTGCCATTAATTCGGCATGTGGGCCTTCCATCAACGTTTTTCCTTCTTCTAAAAATAACACGCGATCCATTTTTTCAGCTCCAACTAAGTGATGCGTTACCCAAATTAATGATTTATCTGCTAAGGTTTCAAAAATCGTAGCTAATAAATCTCGTTCGGTTATTGGATCAAGCCCCACAGTTGGTTCATCTAAAATAACAATCGGCGTATTTTGAAGTAAAATTCGTGCTAGTGCAATTCGCCCGCGTTCCCCACCTGAAAAACGTTCGCCCATCTCACTCATTTGTGTATGGTAACCATCTGGCATACTCATAATAAACTCATGCAATTGGACTTTCTTAGCTGCTTCGTATACTTCCTCATCACTAGCATCTTGATTTCCTAATCGAATATTATTTAATACACTCGTACTAAAAAGATGTGCCTTTTGATTTAGCATCGATGTGAGTTTAGGAATCTCTGGTCTAAGTTTTTCTACTTCAACCCCATTCATCGTCACTTTTCCATCAGTAGGAAGAAGTGCGCCTTGGACTAACTTAAGAAAAGTTGATTTCCCCGTTCCACTTCGACCGATAATTGCTACTTTTTCACCTTGTTGCAAAGTAAAATCAAAGCCATTCAAGATTTTCGGAGACTTTTCATCATAAGCAAAAGTTAAGTTTTCAGCTTTTAAAATAACTTCCTGTGTATCGATTCGCTCCATTTCCTTCATTTCTTCATCAAAATTTGGTAGCGTTGGATCTTCCACCTTATCTAGGCGAGAAAGCGAATCTTGATAGAGTGATTTGTCACTAATGGCGCTAGATACTGGTACAAACGCTTCAGCAAGTGCCATAATCGCTAAAACGAATGCAGCAATCATCGTGCCAGAAAATGCTCCGTCACGTGACTCAGCCGTACTCCAGTAAACCATCGTAATAACCATAAAACCAACGACCAACTGACTAAAGAAATCGCGCCAGTTAACAAAATGGAATTGCTTATTCTCTATATGAAGCATAGTCGCTTCATCTTTTTCATAGTTAGTAATAAAGGTTTTCTCACGACCGCTAAATTTCCAGTCACTAATTCCAAAAACAGCATCCGTAAACTTTTGATAAAGACCATTTCGTCCTTGTTTTAAATAAGCATTTTTCCCGCGAGCATATAAAAGGGAAAGCCATGGTAAAACAAGTACCAACATCCCAATTAAGAAAACAAATAGTATCGCAAATGGTACCGAAAATATACCTAGTGCGATTACAACCCCTGCATAAAGGACTAAACTTACAATTGCCGGTAGCATCGTTGTGAGGTAGAAGTTTTGCAAATGCTCAATGTCTCCAGCAAGCAGTCCGAGGATATCGCCCGTTTTATAGCGCGATTTCAGTAACAAAGCTTGCGGCTCTAGTAAGCGGTATAAACGTACCCGCATTTTTTCTAGAATTCGCAGTACTAGAGAATGGCTCATAAGTCGTTCTACGTAGCGTGATACAGAACGCATAATTCCGAATGCGCGCACACCAACTGTTGCAACATATACTGCCATTATTGATTCTGGCATTAAGGACGATTTAGAAATTAAATGACCTGATGTAAACATTAGCGCCCCAGCAGAAGCAAAAGTAAGCGTTCCGAGGAAGATAACAAGTAAGAACAAGCCGCGGTTTTCTTTTATATATGGGATAATCCAGCTACTTTTCCGCATTATACTTCCTCCAATTGGGCTTTAACTAAATCGTAATAGAAACCTTTTTTCTCAAGTAGTTCGTCGTGTGTTCCTGTCTCAACCACAGCCCCGTGGTCGAGAACGATTATCCGGTCCATTTCAAGCATCCAGTGCAAGCGATGTGTTGCAAAAAAGACCAGTCGATTTTCAAATAAATCTAGCATCGGCTTTTTAAGTTCGTATTCTGTTTCAATATCTAAATGGGCAGTTGGTTCGTCCATTAGTACAACCGGACGATCAGTTAAGAATGCCCTCGCAAGTGCCACGCGCTGTTCTTGTCCGCCGCTCAGCATCCTACCCGATTCTCCGACAAGCGTTTCGTATCCATTTTCAAGTCCGGCAACCAACTGATTTAAACCTGCTGATTCCGCCGCTTTTTCTATTTCTTCTTCTGTAGCATTGGGATGGTAAAACCGGATATTTCCAGCAATTGTATCATGAAAAAGATACGGGTGTTGCGGAATATAAGTTACTTGTGTTTGCCAGTCCGCCGATGAGAGTGTGTCACCTACTTTACCATCACAGCGAAATTCACCAGAAGTAGGGTTTAAAAAGCCACTTAATACATCTATCAGCGTTGATTTTCCAGCACCAGTTGCACCAATAATCCCGATTTTCTCAAAACCGTTTACTGTAAAACTTGCTTCATGTAGTGACTCTGCATCACCATCGCCATGCTTTACTGTAATATTTTCAAATGAGAAATTCGTATTTCCATCAAAAGTCGTTAGTGAAAGAGCACTGTCTTCATGTTTTTCATTCTTAGCACGATCAATGATACCTTGGATAACTCTTCCTGCCTCTTGTCCGTCAAGTGTCGCGTGGTAATCCGAACCAACTTCACGCACTGGCAAAAAATACTCTGGCGCAAGAATCAGCACACTTAAGGCAATTGGCAGGTTCATATTGCCATCAATCAATCCCAGTCCAAGGAATAACGCCACAAGAGCAATCGAAAGCATCGTGAAGAAATCCATCGCAAATGACGACATAAACGCAACACGCAAGGTTTTCATCGTCGCTTTCCGGTAACGCGAACTAACTGAAGCAATTTTCCCTTCATGTCCATGGCTTAACCCCAAGTATTTCAACGTTTCCAAGCCTTTTAGCGAGTCGACAAAATGATTCGAAAGCACGCGATACGTTTCAAATTGCGAATCGGCTTGTTTCTTTGCAGCTAGCCCTAAAATAATCATAAATACAATTAAAATTGGCAAAGTAATCATCAAAATAAAGGCCGATGTCCAGTCTTGAAATGCGATATAAATCCAAATCATTGCCGGAATAATTGCCATGTTCATCATTTTCGGTAAAAACAGCTCCAAATAATTCCGAAAATCTGCTACACCTTCCATCACCATCGTTACAACTTTCCCAGTTCCTTCCGCACGTGCAAAACGTGGACCAAGCGCAAACAAACTATCCAGCAGCTCTTCCCGCATCGTTTTCGCTAAGTTAGAAGCATAACGGTAAACGATTTGTTTTTTCCATACATTCAAAAAGTGACGCAAGAAATAGGCCCCTGCGAAGAGACCTATTTGTAATGTGACTGATTGAAACGCGTGCTCATGAAATAAATCCGTAATTGCACGAGCAAGTGTTATTGCCATCACGATAATCGCAGCACCTTGAATAAGCGTGAAAACTGCGAGTATCGCCATTATTTTTTTAATTCCTTTGTAGTTCCTTAAATCTTTTCCCATTAATACGTCATTTTCTCCTTACTAGAAACGCGCTTACGGAAAACATAGTAGCTCCAAATTTGGTAACCAAGCACGAACGGCAAGAGTGTAACGGCAACAATGGTCATCACACTTAGCGAATATTGCCCGGAAGCAGCATTTTCTATTGTTAAATCAAACGCACTGTTAATAGAACTGATCATCACGCGTGGGAAAAGTGCCACGAAAATCGAACCAATCGTGAAGACAATTCCAAGTCCACCGAATGTAAATGCTAAAATATCGCGACCTTTCCAGATGAATAAAGCAGATAATACGTACATTACCACTACTATCCCAATCATCAGTGGAACAAGAACAGGTCTAACTTGGAACATATCTGTATTGAAGTAAGCAAGTACAACAAAGATTAATAATACTGGTACCGTAATAAACCAAACCCGTTTCGCCATACGACGAGCACGGTCTTGAATATCATCTTCTGTACGTAATGTAATAAATAGTAATCCGTGAAGCAGACACATTAACGTAATCGTTAGTCCGCCCCAAACAGAAAATACAGTTATATAATCAAAGAATCCGGCATACATATCCATATCACTATTAATTGGCATACCTTGAATCAAACTAGCAAATAGTACTCCAAATAGGAATGGCGGCAAAATACTACCGAAGAAAATAACCCAATCCCACGTTTTTACCCAAAGAGCAGAATCTTTTTGACCACGGAATTCAAAAGAAACACCACGGCCGATTAAGGCAAGTAATAAGAACACTAGCGGAATATAATATCCACTAAACATCGTTGCATACCAGTTAGGGAAAGCCGCAAAAATCGCGCCCCCAGCTGTTAGTAACCAAACTTCATTTGCATCCCAGAACGGCCCAATCGTATTTACGAGTACGCGACGTTCTAGAGCATTTCTAGCCATAAAGCGTGTAGACATCCCTACACCAAAGTCAAAACCTTCAAGGAAGAAGAATCCAATGAACAAGATGGCGATTAATAAAAACCATAACTCATTTAGTGACAATGCTAGCATCCCCCTTATCAAACGGATCTACGGAAACTTCTTCTTTTTCTGGTTTGTGTCCGTCTGGTCCTTTTTTAATTTCACGAATAAACAAGTAAACCAAGAGAATTGCTAAAATCGTATAGATTGTGGAGAACGCAATTATCGAGAATAAAATTTGTCCGGATGATACGTTTGGCGATACTGCATCAGTCGTTTTCATGTAACCGAAAACTACCCATGGTTGCCGCCCAATTTCTGTCATAATCCAACCCATTGAGTTCGCGAGGAACGGGAAGCCAATCATTGGAATCATTAAACGTAAATACCATTTTGCATTAACGAGTTTTTTCTTCCAAGCAAGTACGATACCAATTAGCGCGAACATAATCATTAGCATACCGGCGCCAACCATAATGCGGAAACTCCAAAATGCTGTTTTTACTGGTGGAATGTAATCACCCTCACCATATTTTTCTTCATATTCTTTTTGTAGCGTGTTCATACCTTCTACGCTACCACTTAATGTTCCGTAAGATAAGAAACTTAGCGCATACGGGACGTTGAGTTCCCAGTCGTTTTTCTTATTCTCTGGATCAATTTTGGCGAGCATCGTCCACGGAGCTGGGTCAGCTGTATCTTCCCAAATCCCTTCTGTTGCTGCCATTTTCATTGGTTGTGTTTTAACCAAGTATTGTGCTTGTGAGTGTCCACTAAACGCAACACCAAAGCCACCAATAACGGCCATTACCATTGCAATTTGGAATGATCGTTTAAAAAAGGCGACATCTTGTTTTTTGAGCATCTTATACGCACTGACACCGGCGATGAAAAAGGCCCCAGTGGCAAAAGCCCCGAATATAACGTGCGGAAACTCCACTAGTAGTTGTCCGTTAGTAATTAGTTGTAAAAAGTCATTCATTTCTGCACGACCGTTTTTAAATTCAAAACCAACCGGATGTTGCATAAATGAGTTTGCTGCTAAAATCCAGAAACTAGACATGATTGTTCCGATTGAAACCAGCCAAATACATGCTAAATGTAATTTTTTTCCTAGTTTATCCCAACCGAAAATCCATAGCCCAATAAAAGTAGATTCCATAAAGAATGCAAGCAGCGCTTCAATCGCAAGTGGCGCCCCGAATACATCCCCAACAAATCTAGAGTAATCTGACCAGTTCATCCCAAACTGGAATTCTTGAATAATCCCGGTTACAACACCGACAGCAAAGTTAATGAGGAATATGTGTCCCCAAAACTTCGACATTTTTTTGTAAATTTCTTTCCCCTTCACGACATACAACGTTTCCATAAGAGCAACCATAAATACAAGTCCAATTGAAAGTGGTACAAATAAGAAATGGAAAATCGTTGTTGATGCGAATTGAAAACGGGCTAAAAATAGTTTATCCACCCTTTTCTCCTCCTTTTATGCTAAATGTTACTAGTTTTGCTCCTCATTTCGCATCTTTCTTAAAAACCTTGTGAAAAATCGCCCAAAGCGACGTGTTCAGTTGCTCTGTTATTCACAAAACATAGCAATATAATATGTATTCTTGGCTTTCACAGATTTAGGAACTAGTTAAGAAAGATTTTTATTTTATAATAAGTTCTATCTGGAGTATATTTTATCCTATTTTGAGACAAATTTATTTAGTACTTTCGATGTTATTTTCGCGCGGCAATTTTGTGATGAATTTCTCAATTGTTATGAGGCTGTAAATGTTGATAAAGCTTATTGCTTTTTATTTCACAAACAAGTATTCAAAATTGCGTTTCTACATAATGAGTATTAAGACCTATCTATTTTCTTCCTTTTTCGTAATTCTTGGAAAAAACTTTTTAACATCTCGCTACTTTCGGCTTCCATTAATCCCGATTCCACTTCACAAGTATGGTTAAACCTGTCATCTTGTAGTAAATTCATGAGTGAACCAGCTGTCCCTGCTTTTGGATCTTTTGCTCCGTAATATACTTTATCAATTCTCGAAAGCAAAATCGCTCCACTACACATTGGACACGGCTCTAATGTAACATACAACTCCGCCCCACTTAATCGCCATGAATTTTGGTAATTACAAGCATCTTGAATTGCAAGTAATTCCGCATGGGTCACTGCATTCTGGCTAGTTTCACGCAAATTATGCGCCCGACCAATAATTTTTCCATCTAAAACAACCACTGCACCAATCGGAACTTCTCCAATTTCGCGCGCTTTCTCTGCTTCTTCAAGCGCTTGTTGCATAAAGAAAGCTCGTTCCATCTATGCACCTCATTTCTAAAAAGTCACTCATTGTCATTTTAGCATAGCTTGTATTAGATATAGCAATAATCTGCTCAAACTTTCACAGGAATACTTTTAGTTGCTTTCACGCGTCATTTATATTACCATATATTAATACTAGGTACTAAAACAAAATTATCAAAATATACAATCTACTTATAAAGGAGAATTATTATGAATTCAGAGAACCTACTTGCTCCAGAACTTTATAATATTACCGACGAGATTGCTAAATTTAGTTCTGAAAAAACGGCTTTAATTTGGAAAAATGAACATGATGAAACAAAAACTTGGAGCTACCGTCACCTGCTTGAACAAGCGAATAAGTTTGCGAATGTTGCAAAAGATGCCGGCGTAAAAAAAGGCGACCATGTTATCGTAATGACGCCTCGCTTGCTCGAAACATATGCGATTTATATGGGCCTATGGAAAGCTGGAGCCATCATTATTCCCGCTTCCGAATTACTTAAAGCACACGATTTAGAATACCGCATCCATCATGCTAATGTGAAAGCAATTGTTTCTTATAACGGAATGACTGCTGAATTTGATAAAATTAACGACATCCCATCTGTTGCTAAAAAGATTATTGTTGGCGAAAAATTAGCTGGTTGGGATCATTATGAAACATTAATGGAACAGGCTTCAGTAGAATTCGAACGGGTGGAAACTTCACGCGATGATGCATGCTTACTTGCTTTCACTAGTGGGACAACAGGTAATCCTAAAGGGGTTGTACATATTCATGGTTGGGGTTACGCGCATATTCGTATCGCCGCTGATCACTGGCTAGACATTCATGAAGACGATATTGTCTGGGCAACTGCAGGACCCGGCTGGCAAAAATGGGTCTGGTCTCCATTCCTATCCGTTCTTGGAAAAGGTGCGACTGGTTTCATTTATAATGGCCGCTTCATTCCCGAAAAACAACTCAACTTGCTTAGCGAAGAAAAAATCAACGTCCTATGTTGTACGCCAACAGAATATCGCTTAATGGCAAAAGTGAATAATTTGCGCGAACATGACTTAAGCTCCCTTCGCAGTGCTGTTTCAGCTGGTGAGCCACTAAACCGTGAAGTAATTCAAGTTTTCCAAGACAATTTTGACATTAAAGTTCGTGATGGATATGGACAAACAGAAAGTACATTATTGATTGGAACGCTTGTAGATACGCCAATTCGCCCCGGTTCAATGGGCAAACCAATTATGCCTGAATATATGGCGATTATTGATGCTGATGGAAACCCGGTCGGTGTTGGTGAAATCGGTGATATTGCAATGCGTAGAGATTTCCCAGCATTGTTTAAAGAATACTATAAAGAACCTGAACGCCTTCAAAAAGCGATTCGCGGTGATTATTTTGTTTCTGGTGACCGTGCGATTCGTGACGAAGATAACTATTACTGGTTCCAAGGTAGAAACGACGATATTATCATTAGCTCCGGTTATACGATTGGACCTTTTGAAGTGGAAGACGCCTTGACTCATCACCCTGCTGTGAAAGAAGTTGCTGTTGTCGCGAGCCCTGACGAAATCCGCGGCACCGTCGTAAAAGCATTCATCGTCTTAAAAGATGGTTATGAAGGCACCGACGACCTAGTTCACGAGTTACAAACGTTTACGAAAGAACAAACCGCACCATACAAATATCCGCGCCGTATCGAGTTTACAAGCGCTCTGCCAAAAACCGATTCTGGGAAAATTCGTCGTGTGGAATTGCGGGATGCTGAATTTGCGAGTGTGCAAAAATAGCGAAAAAACAGAAGTTCTCTTTTAAAATTGAGAACTTCTGTTTTTTTGGATAGTTAATCCGTATACCATTCCTCTTCCGTAAATTCATATTCTACTCTATAGTTTTCTGCGTATTTTTTATAAATATATCCATCCACCACAACAGATGCATTTAAAAGGAGGGTAGGAAGTAGCGTGATTAGTATTAAAGCTGTAATACCAATAAATATAAAAACAGCTGATAATACTGTTCCTATGAGGGTTCCATTAAAACCCGAAAGAAACTCATAATTTGCCCCATCAATCCACCACTTATTAACCCTATAAACTTGCATTCCCACGATTACAACTACTATAAAACTCACTAACACAGTAGATAATACCTTTACTATCTTTATTGTTCTTTTTTTCTTTATTTGCTTCCCCTCATCTGCCAGATACTTTGTCTGGATATTTTCAATAAGTTTGATTTGTATGACATAAAAGGATAGTCCATACATTAACAAAATATAAAGTGAAGCAACTATTCTATTTATAACATTACTATCTGATATTTCCAGAGAAGCTATGTAAAAAATGAGGGCTGTTTGCGTAAATAAGTAAACAGCCATTGTATATGCAGCTTTCCTGAAAAAAAGACTGCTTCTAAAGTAACCTATGCCAATAACTACAACTATAATTGATGCCACAATAGGAAACACATACCAGTTACTCGCAGAAAAAATACATATCAGCCAAGAAATAGCAGCAAATATAACTATCTTTAGTGACATAGGTAACAACTCTTTGCCAGTACCATTTAAAGTTTCATAGACATGGTGCAAAGAATTGCTTTTTAATGAATCTACAAATGAAACTTGTTCTACTATTTTAGAAAATGTTCTCATTGATCTCCTCCATGTCTGAATATGTGTATTTAGCGTTGTTTACTTTTCTCCATACCATTCTTTTTCAGTTAATCCATACTCTTTTCGAAATTCTTCAGCGTATTTTTTTATCAATCTTCCTTTAACATACTGTGAAGGTGAAAATAATAAGGTTGGCAATAAAGTAAAGCCAATCAGCAAGACCAATAGCCCGACACCCCAAATAGCATACTGTAAAAAGCCTGATGTTCCCACTGTTGTATTCATATTTATTAGCCACCATTTGTTTCCACGATAAAATAAGATAGAAATAATCACCACAGCGAGAAAAATACTTAAAATCTTAGTTATAGTCTTTGAAAATACTCTTTTTTTAGAGTTATGTATCTCCCCAAATGTCTCTTTCACATAAGTATTTGTACGAGCTCGTATAAATAAAAATGAGAATCCATAGCTTAAAATGATGTACAGTAAAGGAATAAGATGATATGTATCTGCCTTTACTCTTAAAAAAACAATCATAAAAAATATTGCCGCGGTTTGCCATACTAGAAATAGTACCGTGTTATAATTTAATATTTTAAAAATGGGCTTAAAAGTTACATACCTTACAACTAAAATGCTTAAAAAAATTAGAGCTCCAATTAAATATATTGCGTAATAGTTTGTTGATGGAAGGCCTAATAGAAGGGCAAACAATATACTTCCCACTATCTTACCAGTGTAGGAGGATGTATGTTCTATTTTTGAATTAAGTTGCTCTATTTCCTGAGAATTAATTTTTTGCTTTGCGTTCTCATAACTCACATTATTCATTATTTTTACCACCTCGGGATACCATTGTTGAAATCTTCTACGTCAAGAGTAAATCCCATTTCTCTTTACTGAAATTTATATCCCAGCTTCTTTCAATAATCACTCAGTATACTTCTCTTTTTCTGCCATACCATTTTCTTTATGGAATTCTTCTGCATACATTTTTAACAAAATACCTTCTGAAATTGTTTTTGCATTAAATAATAAAGTTGGCAATAACGAAAAAACAACCACAAATGCTATTAGTAAAACCCCACCAACTAAAACTATTAAAGTTCCCAGCCATTCATTTTGAATAGATACTACTCCCGGCGAGCTGTCATTTCCAATGAACCACCATTTATTTAGCCTGTATATTTGTGTTCCCAAGACAATAGCCACTAATAAACCAATTGAAAGTTTCAAAAAAATTTTATTCCATACTTTAGGTACTGCAGTTTTTTTAAAATTTATACCGTTGTTTTTCAAATAATTTAGCATCATAGCTTTACATCGGAAAAAGCAAAGCAAAGCAACCACAAACAAATAACATAGTGCTACTAAAATATAAAACTTTCCGAAAGGCCTATTACCATCAATTCTTATACCTAATAGCATACTTATTGTAATAGTTTGAATCATTAAGTATTTCGCCAACTGCCATCCAAAATCTCCCAAAATTCTATCACTAGATTTCAAAGTTAAATAATAGATATAACTTATAGATATAATTATTATAAGAATGCATGTTATAATTATTGAATTCTGCAAAGGTAATAAAGCCACAAAGCCACAAAACAAGGCAAGTATAAACAGCTGTAACCCCCTTGAAATGGTACTTTTTTTCGCTTCTTTTTCTCCTATATCTACTAATTTTTCAGCTTCTTTAAAAGAGATTTTACTCATTATAGTTTTCATTTAAGAACTCCATTTCTGTCAGTGGATTTATGAAAATTAATATTATTCACTTTGAATATTCGGATTAAAGTTAGGACTCCCACTGTGTGGTTTCACTCCTATCCTATATGCCTTGTCCGTGGCTATACTCTCGTGTTTTCCATACTGTTCATATACTTTTTTCAGCCATTTTTGTTTGTTTTTTTCTTTCTCTTTCGAATTGCCACTTAAGCCCAAATAAAATTTATACGAACTTATATCAATTTTCCCAAAAGTAGTATTTATATTAATCTCAGGAGTAGTTATATCCACCCCTTTGATTATTGTATTCACTGTTCCAGCTACGGCCCCAAAAGGTCCGCCATATTGAGCACCTTCTAATGGTCCAACATTCCATAAAAACAAGCTTAATCCCCCATATACCGCTTTACTTGCGTCTCCATATGCGGGACTTTTTGGATTGGTAAATTCATCATAAGCATAAGCTGTCACACTTAGCCCATCACCTATATAACCAACGCTTTCTCTCGCAACAGGATGAGCTTTAACAAACTCAGAAACCGGCTTTAATTTTTTAAACAAATCAAGCCCTACCTTAGAGCTAGCTATGAGTTTAGCCCCTTCACTAGTCTTAGAAAGAATTTTAGTTGTATATCCAATTGGTGCAAGTACGCTCCAACCCTTTTCGCTTAATTTAATTAGTCCGCCATAAACAACAGCTTGCGTCGCCATCGATGCTTCACTAATATAAGAAGCAAATTTCGGACTATTCAGGACTTTTACAGCTGTATCTTTTGGTAACTTATTCCAGCTCTCTTGCGCAATGAAGATGCCAAGTGCCGCATTTTGAATACCTTCTGGAAACTTATCTAAAGCTCCTATTACATATCCAAATAAACGATCATTATTTTTAATTTTCTCAATCGCTGCCATTGGATTTTTCTCATATAAATCATTTATCTCTTTAATTGCTGCTTTCTTTGCCTTCTCTTCCATTTCCTTTTGTTGTTTTTTACTTTTTAATTCTGTAAACCAACTTTTATCCAAACCTACAGGCAATTGATATGTTCCATCGGCGTTTACAGTAGTGCCATTTAAAACTAAAACCCCCTGCATAGCTAACTTCATTTCATCTAAGCTACTAGTAAAAAGTTCTTTGGTTTCTGCATCAAACTCACGTAATTTCTCTATCTTCTTCTGCAACTCATCGATATCTTGTTGAAGATTATCTGACATTTGATCTAATTCTCTCCAATGATCCGATGCTGCATCCGATAGAGCAGCGACTACACTTGTCTTTATCACCTTCATAAACATGGATGTGCGTTCTACTGATTCCTTCATATTTCTTTTCGTCTCGATTTGTTCCTGTAAGTTATCTTCATCTAAATATCCCTCACTTGAAACATCCAAATCAGCCGCCTTATATTTCTGTAATTCTTGATTAAGCGTATCGCAAGCTGATGTTACCTTTGTAATTGTCGGTAAAATAAGATCCATAAACAAGCCTTTCCCTGCTGTATAAGCAGTTCCTGACAGTGTATGACCATCTACTGCTTGGATAATCTTTTCGCTTCCGATTTTTAATTTATTAAGCGCTTCTTTTCCACTTGTTAAGTTTTTAGATAAAGCTTGTATCAATTTCTCTGAATCTTCACTTGAATAAATCAGTCCCAAGGAATTTCACCTCTTTGCTTGTATAATATTTCACGTTCATCATCAGCTTGAACTATTTCTTTTTTAAAGACACTGGCAAATTGTTCTTTAGCATCCATTACTCGCTGCCGAAATCTTCTTTCTTGATCGTCCGTTCTCTGTTGTATTTGAAAGAAATCTGATTGTCTTTCTTTTACATTTTCATCATTCAACATTCTTAACTTCTGATAGCCTCTTTGAAAATCTTCTTCTAATTGATAAAGTAATCTTTCTACTTTTTGTTTTTCTTCTCTCAGCTTATCCAGCTGATTTTCTTTTTGAATAATTTGTTGGGTAAAAGCTGCCCGTTCTTGTTCGTGTGTTTTCTCTCTCATTATTTTCATCCCTTAAAATTTAATCTGACTGTCTTGTAAATCCATCATTTTAGCGATTTTAGGAAACTTTTCACTTTGTTCCTGAACACAATTTATTAAATCTACTAAATCTGTTAACAATTGATTGTTAAGCTTTTTCCCGGATTTCATGCTAGAAAGGTTGCTCTTATCCAAAGAAACTTGTTCACCCATATCTACAGAAACTGTTGTTACATCAGATACTGCCGTCTGCGCTAAACCTGAATTTGAAGCAATATTCACCATTTTCATTATCCCTTTCTGTTTGTTCTATTTATATGAAACTATTTTAACATAAAAATAATGCATTATATACTCACTTCTATTCGCTAATTAGCTGCTTGTCATTTTTATAAACTAAAACATGGCTAGCAAGCGCTAGCCATGTTTTTTTAAATATTCAACTCACTCGCTGCTTCCTCATCCAACACTACTGTAAAATTAGGATGCAATTGGAAAATCGAGCTTGGGATGTCCTCGGTAACTTCACCTTGTAATGCTTTTTTAATAATAGCTGCTTTTTTCTTTCCATTTGCGAACATAATTACTTCTTTCGCATGCATAACACTTTTTGGACCCATTGTTACATAGTTTTTTGGTACGTTCTCTGGATTGCCACCAACCTCATCAAGCAAAACGTCGAACATACTTGGTAAGGAATCAACTGAAACAAGCCTAGTTTCATCGCCAAATTTAGTGACACCTGGAAGATTTCCACAAAAATGACCATCTTCGCCAATACCAATTAAAATTGCATCCAGTCCACCAACATGTTTTAAATGCGCCTCATGCTCGGTATAGTTTTTTGTATCAAGCACATGAATCTGCTCTTCTGGAATTCCCGCTGGATCAAAATACATTTCTTTTAAATTACCAACTGTCACACCAAATTTTTCTTCCCCAATTGGAATTTCATCAAAATTATAATAGCAAACATTTTTAAGCGGTGTCTTCTCACGCATTTCACTCACCAGCATCTCGTACATTCGTTTTGGTGTAGAGCCTGCCGTGATGGCCAAATGTACTTCCTTATCTTGATACATCTTCCCTAAAAGCAGCTGCATTGTAGTTTTACTCATATTTTCATAATCTTTTTCGATAATTATTTTCATTTTTTTCACCTCTCACTTTGAATTACCTTTATGGTAAAGTATATAGTAACTATAGAGTCAAATGGAAAGGATGATAAATAAATGACACCACTGTTGTCCATTGGTGAGATGGCGAAAAAAAGTCAACTCTCCATTCAGCGACTGCGCTATTACGATAAAATCGGGCTTTTAGTTCCCGCATTTACTGATTCGGTTTCTGGATATCGCTATTATGAAGTAGCACAAGAAGAACAGCTTAATTTTATTCAAGCCTTGCAATATATGGGCTTTTCTTTGAAAGCAATCAAACAATATCTTGATAAAAATACGCCTGAAAGCTTACCCGAACTACTTATTAAATATCAACAAAAGCTCCAAGAAGATGAAGCGCGTATAGCTCGAAAAAAATGGCTGCTTAATCGATTTCAATTACTTCTAAAACGGAAACCTGAAAAATCTCAATCTGTGAAAACTACTAGATTAATACTTACAGAACCATTACAAATGCCTATTCATTCGACCATTTTAAATGATCCACTGTTTCACCAGGAAGTCCAAGCGTTGATAAATCGCCTAAATCTTTCTAAAAGTTACTCGCAATTTCCGGGCTATTTGATGCTAGACGGACAGGCTTACCTTTTCATTGAGCTTGACCATTCCGTTAAAGCAGACGGAGAGCGCTCTTTGCAAACAAGCGAACGCAAACCATTTTGCCTCCCGCAAAATTGGGAATTAAAATCCGAAAGTGAAAATTATCTCCTTCAAGAAACGGTAGCTTGGGTAGATAAAGAGTTAGTTCATGGCTATTCCTATGAAACAAATTTATATTTTGAGTGACATTTTCTGGGGAATGGTTATAATAGAAAGAAATAAAGTGGAGGTGGATTGCCATGGAAATCAAGCAAATTGCATCAAAAGACACTCAGGATATCAGACATCGGGTCCTTCGCCCAGAGCAACCGGAAAGTAATGCTATTTATAAAAATGATGATTTAGAAGGAGCTTTTCATTTAGGAGCTTTTGAAAAAGATATTTTAGTTGGTGTAGCCAGTTTTTATCCAGAAAAATCAGCAATCATTATGGCACCTGAGCAGTACAGGATTCGAGGTGTGGCGGCAGAACGTGGGATGCGCTTAAAAGGTGTAGGTTCCGCTTTACTTTCGGCCGGTGAAGCGGAAATTTGGAAGCAGGGTGCAGAGATTATCTGGTGTAATGCGCGGATTGTCGCAGTCGGTTTTTATGAAAAACATGGTTATCGTAAAGTTGGTAAATCGTTTGTTATCCCAGGAATCGGCGAGCATTATTTAATGACAAAAGTGAACCCCATTGGATTGTAAAAAAAACGCGCCATTCTGGAAGTTATGTAATACACTCCCCCATAAAGTTAATACTTTTATCTTTATCACCTGAATTTTTTACAAATATATACTTTATAATATCCATGCCAAGTTCCAAGTGTGTATCTTTTTCTGCTTGTAGCGCATTTGATAAATCCTGCCTAATTTGAAAGTTCGTAATTCCTGATATTGTAATGGCATTCAAAAATTCTGGTGAGGTTGAATCTTCTGAATTGGGAATAATTTGTTAGCGCTCTGGTGGTAGTCATAACATTTCTCTTGATTTCTTGCATCAATCACTTGTTTATTAGCCATCATTATTTAATGAGCGATCTTTTTTGTCTATCTATACTAGTAATACTATTTGTTCATTGTATCACTAATCAAATTCCAGTTAACAATAAACCCTTTCTATACGTTTTTACATAAAAATATAAAGTACGATCTCCAGAAAATTTTAGTCAAGTAAAATTGCTTTCATATCATGTTAAGCTTGTTTCAAATTTTTTATTATACACTTAAACTAATGAATTGATATTAGCATATTCTTGTATCTTTCAGGCATACCTTATTTAGACAATCGAAAATTATATACTAATTCATATCCATGTTAAACGTAATTCATTATAGGCATATAAAAAGAGGAAGCGAAAATTCGTCTCCTCTTCTAAATCTCATTGTTATTATTAATCCATAATTCCTATCAAACTAAATTAACGAGTTTTTAACTCCGCTCAATTTAATGCTACTTTGTTTTATTCATCTCTTCCAATTGTTCTGGAAGAGGTGGGTGTTTCATCTGGTTATCCTCTTGACTTGAGCCATCTTTAAATGCAACGACATAAATATGATGTGGATATTCGTATCTTTCATCATAAACATACTCATATTTTAAATCTGGATCATCTTTAAAAACTATCTTCGTAAGATAACCACCCATTTTCCAATCTTTCTTTATTACTCTTGTATCAATTTGATTGGATGTAATTTTTTGTTCTGCTAAGTAGTCATCTACGGCTTTATTAGCCGTATTTTTGGGAATTACAAACCAAAAGATATATACAATCAATCCAAGAATCAACACAACTCCTAATGTTATCCACCATTTTTTATACTTTTTCATCTAGTTACACTTCCTAATATATTAGATTTATTTAAAGTATTTCACTTGTTGTGGCTTATACGATTTTGAAAAATAGTTAGGTAAATCATAAACTGCAACTAATGACGGAAATACATGTACTACAGGCTTGCTTCCCGTACCAAAATAGTAAGCTTGAAGCACGATCTTAGAACAATAAGTTGGGTTCTTACTATATCGACTTCCTGTCATTCCATACTTCGGAAAAATGTTTTGCTTGGATGTCCCGTTAGTGGAGTAGTAATTTTTATCTGCCCAGCTTGCTGCTGCATTGGCGACCGAACTATCCTTCAACCGATATACTTTTACCCAACCTTTACCATCATATTCTTTCATCCATTTTGCCGTACTCTGTTGTCTTGTCGTTTCTCCTTTGCCAGGAATATCTAATATATACTCATTACCATTCGCAATAGCTGCATGCCCTAATAATCCAGAAGATGAAGTTCCATTAGTAATCAGAATATCTCCCTTCTTAACAGTGTAGCCCTTATATACACCTCTTACCATTGGCTTCTGTGGTACTTCTTCCCATTCTTCCTCTACAACAGGGGGTTGACCATAGTTATTAAATTTTATCCATTCTTCATAAGACATCGAGTTATCATATACACCATCTTTTAGTCCATCTTGATAAACTTGTTCATACTGATTTTTATTCTCATCTGTCCATGCTGCTAAACTCACATCCGCTTGTTTAATAATTCCTTCTGAAACTCCCTGATTATACAACGCTTCATAATCCACTTTTTCTTGCGCTTGACCAATCACTGGAGACATCAAAATCCCACTTATTAGAAAAAGTATTGTAATAATCCCAACTAACCATCTTTTCATTACATTCTCTCTTTTCATGTAAAATTTAGTATGCTAACAACAAAACTATAACATAAAAAACAAATGTATAACCAAAAATGTAATGAAATATCCAATTCTTGTCATGAACGGCAAATTCCGACTTTAATTTTCGCTGTTTTAACACAAACTGACTGCATTTATTAAGAAATTTCGAAATTAATCACATATTGTGTTATTATACACCGTTTAATAGTTTGATGCTAAATATTCCAAGTATTTCTCTTTATAAGTTAAATTTTCCGTATATTTTTGCTGCTTTTTAAATTTAATGCTGCATACACTATTATATTTATACATATTAACCTCTAATATCATGTGATTTTTCATCTTTCCACTCAATTTCAGTGTATCTAACATATATTCTCTAGTAATTAGTAATTAATTCAAAAATCTTACATAACACCATTTCAGAACACATTAAGTAAGATTCAAGCTAACTGAAAAAAAGAGAGTAAACGAAAATTCGTTTACTCTCATAGAACTCCAATGCTTCACGGCATTTTATCGAATCTAACTCAATGCCATTGAGTTAGATTCGTTTTTTGCTACTGCAACATAATAAATAGCTAAATTTTATTCCTTATTTCAATTATTTTTAAAGGTATTTGGTATAATTAACCTTTCTTGATCAATTTCCATAATTGGAACGGTAATACTCATCTCTACTTCTTGATTATAGTCATAATCAAAAAAATTTGTTATATCCCATCCAATCATGTCCTCTTCACTTGTGAAGTTTGAATACAATGAAAAGCCAAATGGAAAAAAGCTAATTTCATCTATTTTTTAAAAAAGATATAAGCTTACAATTAATTATTCAAAAATAGTACTTCACCATTGATAATCATATGTCTTATAATCGTACACTACAATAACGGATACTTTTCCTTTGTCATTTAAAGCAAAACCCAGCTTTATGTTTTTGTTTTTATCCGTATATAATATTAACTTTCCATATTTATCGCTATTCATTTTTTTATATTTATCACCATACTCACTGATTACTTCTTTTTTTGTAGAACCAATACCTATATTTTTATTTGTCTTCAAATTTAGCTTATTTATCATTTGATTGTTTTCTATATACACCACTTTATGGGTCGATTTATCAGAAGATACTACGAAATAATTTTCATCTTCATAATAATAGTCTTTAAATTTCCCTTTCTTGGTCATATAAAAGTCAGGGTAATCATGAGCCACTTGTTTATCATCTGAATGGATGGATAAACCAGCAAATTCTAAATCACTTAAATCTGTATTTTTGTCAAATAGAGTTGTATTTCTATACAACAAGAAAACAGCTAATAAGCTAATAATTACTAATATACTTACCAAAAACTTCCTTTTCATATGCTAAATACCTCCTATATCAATATTTATGGAAAGTTTTTTTATGCTTGATAAGTCCACTGCATTTACCATTTTTACCTTTAGGACTCCAAGCACAATATCTGTATTTTGCTGGTCCATAATCTTTTAAGCATCCCTTTGATCTAACTAATGCTTTATCCCAATCACACGTCTTTGATGCCAATAATTGTATAGTATAATTAGAGCTATTAGTAGTATTTAAGGGTGCAAGTGGAACTGCTAAAGTTATAGAACCATGCTTGTTTTCCATATTAGCTACAAAAGTATTATTTTCTCCCATCTTTTGCATAAGTCCGTCCACTGAAATATCTTCCACAATTTCAGCCTTATGTACATCTTTATTTTCTACAACTACAGATTCGGTAGCTTCTCCTTGATAAAGCATTTCTTCCACGGCATTTTTCTTTGCTTCGCCAACATTTTGACATCTTTTGTACCAATCACGTATAGTCGAATTTGGTATATTTGTTTTTTTAGAACCGAGATTTCTTGATTTTTCCTTTTCAAGAATCTCTTGTACAGCAAATGGCCTTTGTTCAAAACTAGTTTTATTGATTGTTATAGAAAAACACTCCTCATAAAGTAACTAGAATTTTGTTTTCCTAGTGTCTACTTTATAGGGAGTGTATCGGTTATTAAATCATATTTACGAATATTCATCGTGTTTTTAATAATGCTACTGTCAGGGAGTCATGTTCGTAATAACATTTATTCACTTATTTGACAATATTCATGCTAGCAATCTGGAACTTTGAAATCCAGATTCTTTTCTTTTATAATTTCGAATAAGGTTGCGAATGAAGCATCCAAGAAATTCCATATGCATCTACGAATTGTCCCATTTTTCCGCCCCAGAATTGCTCTGCGTATGGTAAAGTGACGGTTACTTTTCCAGATGAGCTAACTTTTTCATAAAAAGCTTCTGCCTCCGCTACGGCCACCGGATCTTCATTGTCTAAGTCTAGCATAATAGAAATCTGATTTGTCGCTGAAACTGGTTTTCCAAATGAATCTGAGCAAAATAGATTAGCACCAAGTACCGTAAATCCACCATGAACCGTGGAGTTTTCAAGGTCTTCATTTGGGAGTCCAAACATCTCGCTTTGTTCTTCATTCACAGGTAAACGGGTAATATTCGTCGCTCCAAATACTTCTTCATAATAACTTAAAGCCTCTTTTGCATTATCAAAAGCTAAATACGGGTACAACTTTGCCATAAAAATCACTCCTTCATTCTTTTTTCAGACGCTAATAACTAAAATACCCAAAGCCTTTACATTTAAACTAGTTCAGTATTTTTGAAAATTGGACGCCAAGTTTTCTTCATAATTATAACACAGACAGTAAATGCACCTAGGTCAGCAAGTGGGAAAGCGTACCAAATGCCATTTAAGCCGAAGAATTGAGGCAATATAATTAACAGTGGTACTAAACAGATGATCTGACGCATAAGCGAAATAATAAACGAAATCCGCGCCCGACCGAGTGCTTGATATAGTCCACCACAAACAATTTGGAAACCAATTGTCGGTGCGGCTAACAACATAAATCTAACGGCATTCGTTCCTTCAGCAATCAATTCTGGGTCGTTTGAGAAAATCCGGACAAGCATTCCTGGGAAAATTTCGACCAAACCCCAAGCGATTAAAGACATAACCGTCGCTGCAAACATAGAAACTTTGACAGCTTTCATCACCCGTTCAAACTGTCTGGATCCATAGTTAAAACCGACAATCGGCTGCATCCCTTGTGTTACACCATTTATCGGCATAATCACGAATGAAGCAATTCGGTTGGCAATTCCATAAACTGCAATAGCAAGCGTTCCACCATAAATATTTAGCATCCAGTTTACCGCGATTGTAACGATACTTCCTGCTGACATCATGATAAATGACGGGAACCCAATCGCCATAATCCGGCGAATAAGCGGGAAATCCATTCGGAAAGTTATCCCCTTTAGAGATAGAGTGCTTTTTCCGGATAAGAAATAAATCAGCAGCCAAACCGCCCCAACTGCTTGAGCAATTACCGTTGCAAGAGCTGAACCACGAACGCCCATGCCAAATCCCATAATAAAAATCGGATTTAAAATCATATTTAAAATAGCGGAAATGAGCATTGTTAACATCGCTGTTTTAGCATTACCTTCCGAACGAACAATATTATTCATTGCCATTGCAAATGTCTGGAATACTGCTCCTAGCAAGATAAGTGACAAGAAATCACTTGCAATATCGTGAATGTCTGCTGGTGCGCCAAAAAGTGTAATCAATGGATCTAAGAAAATAAATGTAATAATAGCAATAAAAATACTAGATAATACGACCAACCAAATGACTTGGTGGAAGACTTTATTCGCCTGACCCTGTTCCCCGGCACCGAGCGAACGAGAAATAATCGAAGCACCACCAATTCCAAACATTGCAGCCATCGCCATTAGTATCATTTGAACTGGAAAAGCAATTGAAAGCGCCGCAACGCCAGATGGTCCAACCCCGTAAGACACAAAAATCGTATCGACAATATTATACATACCCATAACAAACATCCCAATAAATGCGGGAACCGATAGTCGCGCCATAAGTGATGGTATGCTATCTTCACCTAAACGTTTACTTTGTTCTTTCATTCCATATCTCCTCCTCCAACAGCCCTAATCGCATTATCCGACAACCTATCAAGCAAATGAAGCAAGTTATCTTTTTCTTCTTCGCTAAAACCAGCTGTTAACTTCGCTGACCAATCAGCAGTTGTTTCTTCAATCAAATCACGCATCATAAAGCCTACTTCAGTCACAAAAATTCGCTGAATACGTCGATCTTTCGCATCCATTTCACGGCGAATCATTCCCAGTTCTTCTAAACGTTTAATATGTCTCGTTACACTTGCTTTATCGACCATAAAACGTTTAGCCATTGATTCCTGGGAAATACCATCTTCTTTATAAAGTGTCCATAAATAGCGTAATTGTCCTATATTAAGACCTGTTTCAAGTAATTTTTTATTTTTAAAAGTACTTTCTGAACGATGGATTATCGCGATGGCCTTTGCTAAACTTTCTTGTCTATCCGCCATATTCACTTCTCCTTATACAAAAAATCCGCCACATAATTAGTTGCGGCATCAACCATTATCTAGTATACCAACAATTTAGTTGACTGCGCAACCTTTTATTTCCCGGGTAATAATTTGACTTCCTATCTTTCTTTTGTGAAAATAAAGATTAGAGAAGGGGTGCTATCCGCTATGCACATTAAAATATTAAAAAATAGATATCCCAATATTGTCGTTTCAAAAAATCCGATTAAACCAACTGCTCAAGTGATTTCTTTTTTTGAAGAACCATATTATTTTACGATTCCTAAAAACAATCTTTCAGAAGAAGAAACAACCTTATTAAAAACATTATTTCCCGAGCCATCGCCAAAATTTCATAAAGAATCCACACAATTTTGGTTCGATTTATTATTTGGTAATGGGGAACTTTCTATTCCAAACGAAAATGACGCTTACAGAATAACGCAATTTCATCTTAGAACTGACGCCACTAAAAGCATGCTACAAGAATGGCAAAAAGCTTTACTTAGTTTCTTTAGTCCGGAAGCTGAATTAGTTATGTTTTCGAGCCACTATGGCGTAATTGTTGAAAAATCAGCTAGCTCTCTTATCGGTGAGGAAGAACTGGAAGCTGTTGCTAGTACTCTCGAAAATGATTTTTATATTCAAGCCACTTTTTTCATGGGGCTATTTCACCCATTAAATATGCAGCTTCGTGATTTGTTCGCGGAAGAACGAGCAATTTTTAATTATAAAAACCGCTCGATTGTTCAAACAGTTGCCTCTGAAAGTTTAAAAGTAATCGCCCTAAGAATGAAAGAAAGTTTAATTACTAGTGAACTTAAAAACTTTTTTAACCAGGATGACACGTGGATTCCACTGATTCACACGTTATTTAAGAATCAAGGAAATATTAGTCTAACTGCCAAAGAACTCTTTATGCACCGCAACACAATTCAATATCGTTTGGACAAATTTCATGAACAAACGAACCTTTCCCTTCGTAAAATGGATGGACTGCTTCTGGCTTACCTAGCTACTCTCCAAACTAATACGAAAAACAGTAATCAAGATTAAGTAGGCTCTTCTTGCTTGCTGTTTTTTCTTTCTGCTTGACTTAAAGTGCACTTCAAGGACTAGACTTGAATTATCACCTGAGCAAAGGAGAATAAAAATGATAAAAAAAGAAAAAGTAATCGTCATCACAGGCGCATCCAGTGGAATCGGTGAAGCTACCGCTAAACTTTTAGCTGAACAAGGTAATAAAGTCGTTTTAGGTGCTCGTAGAAAAGAAAATTTAGAACGAATTACGAGTGAGATTAAGGCAAGTGGCGGCGAGGCGATTTTCCAAATAACAGATGTAACCAAACACACTGAGGTTGAAGCATTGGCACAACTTGCATTAACTGAATTTAAACAAATTGATGTTTGGATTAACAATGCTGGTTTAATGCCGCATTCTACTTTTGATAAATTGAAGGTAAACGAATGGGATCAAATGGTCGATGTTAATATTAAAGGCGTTCTTTATGGAATAGCCGCAGCACTCCCAGCCATGCGCCAAAGGAAAACGGGTCACTTTATCAATTTATCATCTGTCGCTGGTCACCAAACACATTCTGGTGGTGGAGTTTATAGTGGAACAAAATATGCGGTTCGTGCGATCAGTGAAGCACTTCGCCAAGAGGAGGCAGCAGCTAAGAGTAACATTCGCGTAACCATTATTTCTCCTGGAGCTGTCGCAACCGAATTGCCGAACACTATCACAGATGAAGATTTAAAAGGTGGCATCAATCAACTTTACGAAGCGGTCGCAATTAGTCCGGATAGAATCGCTGAAACAATTCTATTCGCCATCAACACACCTGAAGACACTACCATGAATGAAATCCTCTTACGCCCAACTATTCAGCAACCATGATTTCAAGTATAGGAGTGAACATAATGAATATTAAAGAAGCAAGCGAAAAAACTGGTGTTTCTGCAGATACCATTCGTTATTATGAACGGATTGGCTTAATCCCCAATATTAGTCGCAACGAAAACGGTGTGCGCAAATTTGATGAGGAAGATTTGCGCTGGATTGATTTCAGTCGCCAAATGCGGTGTGCTGGAATGTCCATTGAATCGCTAATTGATTATTTGTCTCTCTTTCGCGAAGGAGAAAAGACACTAGAACCTCGGATGGAATTATTAAAAGAACAACGCGCAGAACTTCAAGACCGGATTGATATGATGCAAGAAGCACTAGAACGGCTCGACTTTAAAATCGAAAACTATGATACGCATCTTATCCCAGCCCAAAAGAAATTAAAAGAATTTTAAGGAAAAAAAATAAACCCGCAAACTTTTTAATGAAGGTTTGTGGGTTTTCCTTGTTATTTTACTACATAAGCTAAAATATCTTCTGGTTTCTCAAAGACATACTCTGCTGCTTCAAATCCTTCAGTAGATTTCGCACCCCAGAGCGCTAAACCAAAATGAACACCGGCCGCATGGGCACATTTCATATCATAAGAAGAATCGCCAATATAAATGACTTCATGGGGTTCACGCTCAAGAAGTTCTAGGCTTTTAAGTAACGGATCTGGATGCGGTTTATGATTTTCGGTATCACTGGCACAAACAATCGCTTCAAAATGATCATGAATTTCAAATGGATAAAAACCTTTGTCCATTTCTAGTGAGTTTTTAGAAGTGACGACACCACTTTCTGGAATCGCATGAAGCACTTTATGAATTCCATCGAAAACCTCTACTTCATCGATAAAAGACGCTTCTCGTTCAATCCAGTTAGCGAGTATCCGCTCCTCATCTAATATATTCAGTTGTTCAAGCGCCGCTGCCCCAGTAATTCCTAGCACAAATCGTAACTCAGCTAAATCATAAGTCAATCCTTCTTCCGCTAAAACGGTCTGAAGTGAATGCAAAACTGCTCTTTCTGTATCCAAAATCGTTCCATCTACATCAAAAATAATTGTTTTATACATGAAAACTCCTCCTTCATCATTGAGCAAAATTGTGATAGTGATGAGTTGTATACCTTGTTTTTTCAATACTTTTTTCTTTCTTAAAATCAGCACCATCGAGGCCTTTATTCTCAAGTAAATGTCGAAATTCGTACAAGCTTCCTTGCGTATTTTCATTTAATTCAAATTCAATATTATCGCAACTAAATGTTAAGCAAATTTCATTTCTATCAGTAGTCAACGCGATATTACGCAATTTTGCAACTGGGAAAGTTTGTCGTTTTTTCATGCCCAAGCTGAAGTTTTGGTCAAAAACAAGATAATCTCTATCGATGTAAAACTCTCCGAATTGATATTCTAGTCCTAAAGATGAATAAATCTTGCATACACCTTCTAGTTTCATACCATCCGCCTCCTTCATCACCTTATATATTAGTTTTAAATGATGAAATGGGTTTCATGTCAAGTAATTTATCAGAAAAAATTTTCTAAACCGTTTTTCTTCTGATTAATTCATGCTTAATTTGAATATTTTGCAGCTTTCCCTGCTCAAAAATAGCAAAAGCATTTTCGCCTAATTTTTTCAAGTGGTGATCAAGCGTTGTAATTCCCATCGCTTTTCCAATTGCCAAGTTTTCTTGCCCCAGAATCGCCACATCTTCTGGTATCCGAAGCCCAAGCTCTTTCGCATGAAACATAATCCCAGCTGCAACTTCATCACCATTAGCATAAAAAGCGTCCGGCCAGTCTTTCCCTTCACCAAAAAAGTGTTTTCCCGCTTTTAAACCATCTTCAAAAGTATAACATTCCCCCAAAAAGCGGTTTTCACTAACTGGTCCAAATACTTGTTCATAAGCATCAATCTTCCCATATGTACTAGTGCTTTCAAGTGATTCACGTCCAGCTGTAAAGGCAACTTTTTTATAACCTTCCTCTTGTAAAAACAAAAATCCATCTCGATAAGCATCAATTCTATCAATGAAAGAACAAGATATTTCGGGAGAATCAACATACTCACAAGCAACAATTGGTCCATATGCTAGGTAAGGCAAAATCACATCCCAGTTATTGGCACGCGAAGTAATAATTAGCCCATCGACTTGTTTAGTTTTAAGGCGCATCAAATATTTTTCTTCCTCTTTCGTATCATACCCTGTTGGAAAAAGTGTTACAGAATACCTATTTTTAAAGGCCGCCTCAAGAACTCCATTAACAATTTTATCAAACCAAGGATGGTCATTATAAGGCAAAATGATACCAATTGTATTAGTTTTCCCAAGCGCCAAGTCTGTAGCAATACGATTAGGAGAATAATCAAGTTCTTCAATAATAGCTTGAACTCGCGACCTCTTATCTTCGGCGACATAAGGGTGATTATTAAGTACGCGTGACACGGTCGTCACAGAAACTCCTGCTAATTTGGCAATTTCTTTAATGTTCGGCATTCTAAAAACCTCATTCCTAAGAAAAAAGTGCGGATAGATTTCTCATACCGCACTGTAATTTTATCATTAAGCTAACTGCTCTAATTCGCTTGTTTGGAAATCTCTTTCCACACGAACAGAAACTAGTCTAGCATCATTCATTTCTTCTACTGTAAATCGAAGGCTATCGTATTCAACTACTACTTTATCATCTTCTTCTGGAATTGTCCCGGTTAAGGTTAACACAAACCCAGCTACAGTATCTATGCCACGTGATGGAAGTTCCACGTGAAACATTTTATTAAAATCATCTAGCGTCATGCGGCCTTCCACGATAAATGTAGAATCATCTATTTTCTTCACTTCATCTGAAAACACATCATTTTCGTCATCGATTTCGCCAACAATCTCTTCTAACAAATCTTCTACGGTGACAATTCCGGCAACTCCACCGTATTCATCCATTAAAATTGCCATCTGATTTCTAGTTCTTTGCATATTTTTGAGTAAATCATCAATGAACATTGTCTCCTGCGCAAAATACGCCTCTTTTACGAGCGACTTCACATCAATGTTTTCAAAGCCTGACTTTCTAGCTTCCACAAAAAAATCTTTCATATGCAGAATACCCAGCACCGAGTCCTGATTGTCTGTATAGACGGGAACTCTTGAAAAATTCTCACTTAATAATGCGTCACAAAGCGCTTCTGATTCCGTTTCGGCGTCAACCATAAACGCATCTGTTCGCGGTACCATTACTTCACGTGCGTATTTATTATCCATTTCAAATACACCACGAAGCATTTGTAATTCTTCTACCTCAATTACACCATCACGTCGACCGGTTTCAATCAGTAATTGCATTTCTTCTCGTGTCATTTTTTCATTATCCGTATTTTTCTCCATTCTCGTTATTTTCACAAGAATATCCGTGGAAAAGGATAAGAATTTCACGAATGGACGAAGCAAAACGCCTACTGCCATGATTGGTCGTACAGAAACTCGGGCAATTTTCTCTGATTTTTGAAGTGCTAAACGTTTTGGATAAAGTTCACCGAAAACAAGTGTGATATACGATAACACAATCGTTACGACAATAATCGATAGCTCTTTGGCAAAACTACTTCCTCCAAAAACAGGTTCCAATCTAGTCGCAATGCTAGTAGCGGCTGACGCACTGGAGAAGAATCCAGCGAGTGTAATACCAACTTGGATTGTAGCAAGAAATTTACTTGGATCGTCTACGAGTTTAGCAAGCAAAATCGCTTTTTTATCACCAGTTGCGGCTTGGCTCTTTACTCGATTTTTGTTCAGTGATACAAGCGCCATCTCTGCTGAGGCAAAGAATGCGTTGAGCATTGTCAACACAACAATAAGAATTAACTGCAAGATAATCTGCTGACTCTCGGGGTCAGGGTTCATATGGAACTCTCCACTCCTTATTTTCATCGAGAAAACGAGTGCTCATTTTCTCTAAATATTCCGGATAATTTTCCGGTTAAGAAAATTCTATCATGCTACCCTTATTACTGCAAGGTTTCAAATCTTCGCAAAAACTTCTATCGCATCATTTTCTATCATTTCAAAAGAATACGGCAAGAAAATTCGTTCTTTATTTACAGCAAAAATTTGCGCTGTTTTATTTCGGTAATCGGTTAAATTACAAAACGGACTCACTCTAAAAGAAGTCCCCACAATTACAATCAAATCTGCATGCCTGATTGCGGAAAGAGATTGATTTATAGCACTTTCTTGGATGGCTTCTTCGTAAAGCACTACATCTGGTCGAATAATACCTAGACAATCTTCATGAACATTGGACTGAAGATACGTCTCAGCCGGAATGCTCATTTGGCACTTTTGGCAATAACAATGATACAAGCTTCCGTGAAAATTAATCACTTTCTTAGAGCCAGCTTTTTCATGAAGTCCATCAATATTTTGTGTAATAATCATCACATCTTTTTGCTGCGAGATTTCAGCCATTTTAGTATGAATCATGTTTGGCTCTGCATCTGGATAATACATATTTTCCTTAACAAATTGATAAAACTTATCCGGTTCTTGCGTAAGACATGTATGACTGAGCATATATTCAGGGCTTTCCATCCTTGTATATAAACCATTTTTCGAGCGATAGTCAGGAATCCCAGAAGGTACCGACACCCCTGCACCCGTTAAAAAAACGATTTTGTTTGCTTGCTTAATCGCTTCCTTTAAATCATTCATCATTATTTCTTCCTTTCATTTTCATGTGCCTTGTCTTTCCAATTCCACCATTTGCGTAACTCGGGCTGTTGTTTATCTTGTGCTGTTTCTGCTACATAAACAGCACAACGATATGTGTATAAAACACATGGATCCATTCTTTCACCGCGTTTTTCACAAGTTTTTTCGTATAATTCAAGCGGATTTCCCCCTTTCAAATCCGCTATTTCTTTAACTCCAATTTCATTTAACATGACGACCATTTTTTTGCCAATTCCTGGTAATTTTATTAAGTCAGACTGCATGATTCCCCTTCTTTCTATGCATTTTTTGGTTGAAATAAAAACTGATAATCACATTGATGAAAATAAAGCCAGCTACAACCAGGAATACATCCCCATACCCAAAATGCGCGGCAACACTAGATCCGACTAGCGGGCCGATAACATTCCCGATATATTGAAATGATTGATTGTATCCAAAAATACGTCCAGAAACCTCTCGAGGAGCATTTTTTGCAAGTAGTGATTGAACTGCTGGTAATAATGCACCATCTGTAAGCCCTAGTAGAAAACGCAAAATACCAAGCTGCCAAGGATTTTGTGCGAACGCCATTGGTATTTGTAATAACATCGATCCAATGAGTGCCCCAAGTAAAATTCGCTCAGAACCAATTCTGTCACCCCACCTCCCAAGCCTTGGTGCAGCTATAAGGGCAGCAACCCCTGGAACAGAAGCAATCATCCCACTAATAAAAGCAATATTTTGAGCATTTCCGGCAAGATCTCGTACATATAAAGTTAAAATCGGGTTAACTGAGTTGGAAGCTATTTGAATCATCATTGTCGTAATAAACAACGAGATAATTAAGCCAGGGTTTTTGAGTGATAAGAAAACCTCTTTCCCAGAGCGCATTTCTTTTTTCTCTATCGGAGTAAATTTCTCTTTTACAAAGAATAGTGTTAAGAAAAAGCTACCTAGTAAGAGTGCTCCTGTAATATAAAATACTGGCCTAACTCCAAAGGTATCCGATAAGGCTCCACCAATTAGCGGACCAATTAGCACACCCGATACAGCTGCCGTTGATAATGCTCCTAGGGCCCAACCACTACGATGACGCGGAACTTGTGTTGCAACGAGTGCATTTGCTGTGGAAATATATCCTGAAAAAATTCCCATTAATAAACGCAATCCTACAAATTGATATACATTGCTCACTAACCCCATAAGAATCATCGCTATCGCCATACCAAGAGAAGCACGCAATAACATGACTCTTCGTCCTTTTTGATCAGCAAGCTTCCCCCAAATTGGTGACATAATTGCCGAAACTAAAAAAGTTGAACTGAGCGCAATTCCTGACCATAAACTTACTTGGTCTGGATTATGTACACCTAGCTCTTCAATATATAATGGCAAAAACGGCATAATCAAATTTAGTCCAGTTCCTGTAAGAAAACAACCAATCCAAACAACATATAGATTTTTCTTCCAATTTTCCATAAATCCACCTAGATTCTTCCATCATTACTCTTAATTATTCCACAAAAAAAGCGAAAGTAAAACTAATCCTTCGCTTTTTTGCTATATTAGGTTAAATTGTTTCACGTGAAACATTCTAAATTTCTAGATTTTGAAGCGGAACCCAGCCAGCTTGGTTTTCTTCAGTCACACACCAAACCCAACCATTTAATTCCCGATTACTTTCTAATTTATCGCCAGGTTTTACATTTAATTCACGCGCAGAATAATCTTCTGTCACTGTTCCGCTCTTGTCATCACTGCTCATTTGAATAATTTGCTTTGGAACCCAGCCTTCTTTACCAGAAGATTTCACTTTACAAAAAATCCACCCTGGATACTCAGTGTCTTCTTGAAAAACCCAAATCGATTCATTCTTGTTAACGAAAAGCGGATCAGGATAATTGCTTTTATGCTCTTTTTTTACAGTAAATGTTTGATTCATAATTTGAAACCTTCCTTGTTAGTTTTTAGCTGCTTCCCAATCTGCAAGGAATTTATCAATCCCGCTATCGGTCAGAGGATGTTTTAGCATTTGTTCGAACACTTTATATGGAACTGTGGCAATATCCGCTCCTGCTTTAGCACATTCGATAACATGGATTGGATGGCGAACACTTGCCGAAATAATTTCTGTTGGGATACCGTGTATTTCAAAAATTTGTGCAATATCACGAATAAGAACCAGACCATCATCGCCAATATCATCTAGCCTACCTAAGAACGGTGATACATAAGTAGCTCCTGCTCTGGCAGCTAATAATGCTTGTGCTGCAGAAAACACAAGGGTAACATTTGTTTTTATTCCTTCTTCTGTCAACACTTTAACCGCTGCTAACCCTTCTCCTGTCATCGGTATTTTCACAACCATATTCGGATGGGTTTTTGCGATGACTCGACCTTCTTCAACCATACCATTTGCTTCCAAACTTACTACTTCGCCGCTAATTGGTCCATCAACAATGGATGTAATTTCTTGAATGACCTCATTAAAATCTCGACCTTCTTTGGCAACAAGAGATGGATTAGTCGTGACTCCAGCAATAAACCCCATTCTGTTAGCCTTTTTGATTTCTTCTACGTTCGCTGTATCGATAAAAAATCTCATTAAAACATCCTCCTTTTCTATCAAGCGCTTTCAATTACAGAGTCATTATAACGCAAAAGTCAAAAAAATGCTTTAGAATTGATTTATGCACAAAAAAAGAATGCCTATAAAAGCATTCAAAAAGTTTCACATGAAACTTGTGTTATAAACGAGTTTTGTCCATCACTAACAGAGGTTTTGGTCTATTTCTAATTATCTCCTCTTTAATTAAATATGTGAGAGTGTGCGCCACATACTCGCGTGATGTATTGGTATACCTTGCTAATACTTCTTGCGTTACTTCTCTCGGTAGCAGTATCCCATTATCCGAAAAAGTTCCTAAAGTTTGAGCACATTTTAGAATGGCTTTGCGAATTCGTTCTTCTTTCTTCAAGAAGCTTAGTTTTGCAAATGCGTGTGCTTCGCGTAATTCCTCCGACATTACTTTAACCATGAAAAAGTTATTCTGATCTACTTTGTCAAAAATAGAAAATAAAAAATTACTATCTACTTCCATAACTTCACCATGACCTAAGCTCTGCATCGAAACATGCGGGCTCCATTCATCATAAAAGAGATGGTACAATCCAAAATTATCTCCTTTTTGCAAAAAACGAATAATGCTTTCTTTACAATTCTCTTCTTCTAATTCTGCATCTTTTTCTACAATCATCCCGTATATGCCACTAAGAACAAAATAAACCTTTGTTCCAGTTGGACTTAAACTTTCTAGAACCTCACCCTTCTTCGTGCGGATAACCGAGCAGTAATCTTTGAAATTTGGATGTTCAAAGCACAGCTCCATTAACTTGCTAACCGTTAGATTGGATTCAAGCTCTTTTAAAAATAGCATATTCTCTCCTTTGCTATATTGTATTGAAAAAACACGTAGTAATTATATCATAAATACTATGTAAAAATTTACACTAAAAATAAAATACGAAAAGCCAAGACTTTAATTTTAGTTAATTATTTCACAAATAAATTTAAAATACTTAAAAAAGTTATCTTTATTTCTTTCAAATTTGCCGTATTTTCGAACTTTTTGTTACTTTTTATAAAAATTACAATTATAAAAAATTATTTAATAATTACCACTTTAGACTGGTTTATTATTCATAAAAATGATTATACTTAAAAAAGTAAGCAACTAGATATTAATAGGTAACTCAGAAAGGGTGAATCGAATGGATCAGAAAAAATATAGCTGGCGTAGCTTTTTTCAGCTACTTATTAGCGCCAAGCCTGCTAATTGGATTATTTTCTGCGCTTTATTTGCAAGTGTTATTACCACAGTCGCCGGTTTAATTGTGCCGCTTTTTACTAAAAATTTAATTGACGGGTTCTCCATCGCGTCACTTGATGTAAAAATGGTGGTTTTAATTGTTCTTGCGTTTATTTTGCAAGCAATTACAAATGGTTTTTCGATTTTCTTGCTAAATTATATGGGACAAAAGGTAGTTGCAACTATTCGGGAACGTCTGTGGAAAAAAATTGTGCATTTACCAGTTTCCTACTTCGATAATACCAAAACTGGTGAGATGGTAAGTCGAATGGTAAACGATACAGTGGTTGTGAAAGAACTAATTGCTGATCACTTCCCACAATTTGTTACCGGAATTATTTCCGTGGTCGGCGCGATTATTATCTTATTCTTTATGGACTGGAAAATGACGCTGATTATCTTAGTCGCTGTGCCAATCACAGCTCTTGTTGTTGCCCCACTTGGTCAAAAAATGTTTAAAATTTCTAAAGGGCTTCAAAATGAAACGGCCAATTTCACTGGAACAATTAGCCAAACGCTATCGGAAGCAAGACTTGTAAAAGCTTCTAATGCCGAAACAATTGAGACAGAGTCAGGCCATCAAGGAATTAATCGTCTATTTGGTTTTGGTATTCGAGAAGCCAAAGTTGTCGCAGTTCTAGGCCCGCTGATTTTCTTTGTTGTTATGGGAGTTATTGTTGGTATCATTGGCTACGGCGGTATTCGCGTTTCGGCTGGGACAATGACTACGGGAACACTAATCGCCTTCTTGCTTTATCTTTTCCAAATTATCGTCCCAGTAACCTCTTTTGCCACTTTCTTCGCACAACTTCAAAAAGCAAAAGGTGCAACGGAACGAATTGCGGATATATTGAATGAATCAGAAGAAGATTTTGATGCTGGTAAAGAAGTCGATGTTAGTGGAAAAACAATTCGTGCTTCCGCTATTTCATTTTCATATAATGAAGGTGAGCCCATTTTGAAGGATATTTCTTTTGATACGAAACCAGGAGAGGTAATCGCTTTTGCCGGTCCAAGCGGCGGAGGTAAGTCTACCCTTTTCGCGATTCTGGAACGTTTTTATGAGCCAAAAACAGGTGGAATATTCGTTGGAGATACTCCTCTTTCTGAGATTTCGATTAACTCATGGCGCTCACAAATTGGGTATGTTTCACAAGAAAGCGCCATGCTCTCTGGAACGATTCGTGATAATTTATGTTATGGCTTAGATCGTGAAATCAACGAAGACGAACTTTGGAACGTCGCAAAATTAGCTTATGCTGATGGATTTATTTCCGAACTACCTGACAAAATGACAACAGAAGTCGGCGAACGAGGTGTGAAGCTTTCTGGAGGACAGAGACAGAGGATTGCAATTGCTCGGGCATTTTTACGCAACCCAAACATCCTAATGCTAGATGAAGCCACTGCGAGCCTAGACAGCCAATCAGAACAAATCGTCCAACAAGCCTTAGCAAATTTAATGGAAGGTCGTACTACTTTTGTAATCGCACATCGACTTTCTACTATTGTTAATGCTGACCAAATTCTCTTTATTGAAAACGGAGAAATAACCGGTCGTGGAACACATAGCGAACTGGTTGCCACTCATCCGCTATACGCTTCATTTGCGGAACAACAATTAAAATAACTATTTCCCGGGAAATAAAAACCGACTTGCGCAAATGCCAAGTCGGTTTTTCATTTTATAAGGTTTGGTAAAATTTCTTTAACTCGCTTTTCTTTATTTCATCTAAATCATGCCACCTGATACCTTCAATGGCTCCTTCAAGTGCACATAATTTACTCAAACAAGCGGTATAATCATTTTCCCAAATTCGTAAAAAGGCTGCTTTGCTACCAACATTCCTCAGCTCTGTAGGGGTTCTTGTGCCCGTCTTAATTAGTTCTTGCTCAAGTACTTTGCCAATGTTTGGAAGTTCGCTCAGTTCGAGCATTTTTAGTCCTTCTTTCCTTATTTTGTTGGGGCTGCTATTCTTTCAATACCACCCATATAGCCTTGAAGTGCTTTTGGAATACGAACTGAACCATCCGCATCTTGATAATTTTCTAGAATTGCAGCAACTGTACGACCAAGCGCTAAGCCAGAACCATTTAGTGTGTGTACATATTCTGGCTTGCTTCCTGGTTCACGTCGGAAACGTATGTTAGCACGTCTTGCCTGGAAGCTTTCAAAGTTACTACACGACGAAATTTCGCGATACGAATTGTAGCTTGGGATCCATACTTCTAAGTCATATTTTTTGGCAGCAGTAAAACCTAGGTCTGCTGTACACATACTAAGAACACGATATGGTAATTCTAGTCGGCGCAATACTTCTTCAGCATTTTCCGTTAATTTTTCTAGCGCCGCGTAAGAATCTTCTGGTTTTACAAATTGAACTAGCTCAACTTTATTAAATTGATGTTGGCGAATTAAACCACGAGTATCACGACCAGCAGAACCAGCTTCAGAACGGAAACATGCGCTAAAGGCAGTATATTTTCTTGGTAAATCTTCTGCTTTTAAAATATCTTCACGGTGGTAGTTTGTTACGGGAACTTCTGCTGTTGGAATTAAGAAATAATCTTCTGCTTCAATAAGAAAAGCATCTTCTTCAAATTTCGGCAATTGACCGGTACCAGTCATGCTTGCGCGGTTAACCATGTATGGCGGTAACATTTCTTCGTAGCCGTGTTCATTAGAATGCAAGTCCATCATAAAGTTAATTAGCGCACGTTCTAATCTCGCACCCAATTTTTTATAAAAGACAAAACGGCTTCCAGTTACTTTAGCAGCATTTTCAAAGTCAAGAATATCTAAATCTGTTCCAATGTCCCAGTGAGCTTTCGGTTCAAAATCAAATTCCCGCACTTCGCCCCATTTGCGAATTTCAATGTTATCATCTTCTGATTCACCAATAGGCGTAGATTCATGGGGAATATTCGGAATCGACATTAAAATCGTATCTAGCTTATCATCTATTTCTTTTAGTTCAATATCAAGGGTCTTAATTCGATCCCCAACAACACGCATTTCTTCAATTTTTGCTTCTGCATCCTGTTTTTCCCGTTTTAGTTTGGCAATCTCTTGGGAAACTTCATTCCGCTGATTTTTAAGTGCTTCCGTTTCAACAATTAAAGTTCGACGACGTTTATCTAACTCGCCAAATTTTTCGAATTCACCAAGGTCTTCTCCGCGATTTTGTAGTTTTTGTTTTACTTCATCAAAATTATTACGTAACAATTTAACATCTAACATGCTAACTCCTCCTTTATTTTTTTCCATATAAAAACTCCCGTACTTTCCCGAATTAACAGGAAAGGGACGAGAGTTAACCGCGTTGCCACCCTTATTGGGACTTATAAAAATCCCCAGCTTCATTTAGGTTTAACGGACCATTCCGGAATGACTTACTCGCAAAAATTGCTTTCCACCACTCACTCCAAGATGGATTCATAAGGAAATTACGCCAGGTTCGCACCAACCACCTGCTCTCTTTAGAAACTTGACCTTATTACTACTTCTTGTCTTCGCTTTTCGTATGAATTTAAAGTTATTCTATCGCATATCTATCTAAATTACAAGCAATTATTTAACCAATTAAATCAAGTGTATCAGATCCGTCGCCATTTGCATTCAATAATCTAATTTGCTCAGGAACAATTTTTATCACTACAAAAGAAGGCGACTCTTCATTTTGAAACCATTCTTTCGAGATGTTTTCCCAAATAAGTTCTTTGATTGATTCATCTTCTTCCAGCGAAGCAAGCCCGTTTACTTCTAAAAATGGCGAACCTTTCCCGTCATAACCAATTAGCACACAAACATGTGGATTTTTGCGAACTTCTTCAGTTTTGGGCTGCTGTTTTCCAGAAGGTGTATAGAGTGTTAAACCTTCATGAAGGAATGTCATATATCTAGCATGCGGAAAATCTCCTTGTACAGAAGCGAGTACCCCTACTTGATGTTCGTCCAAAATTGCAAGTATCTTATTTTCTAGTTCATTTTCCATCTAAAACACCTTCCTTTACTTGTTTATTGTACCTTTCCACTTGTTTTATCGCATTAAACATTTGAACTTGTTATCTAAGTGACTATTTGCTATAAAGAAGTATAACCATTTAAAATTGGGGGGATTCGAATGATTTTACTAATTGATCATAATGATTCATTTACCTATAATTTATACCAATATTTTTCAGAGCTTGGGGAAGATATCCGCGTTGTCTCCGCAGCGAATTTGACACTTGATAAATTTTCAGCACTTAACCCAGAAATGGTCGTACTTTCTCCTGGACCTGGTTCGCCGGAAGAATTCCCTACCAGTTTGGAAATTCTCGATAAAACTAGTTTACCTATTTTAGGTATTTGCTTAGGACATCAAATGATTGCAACTGTTTTTGGAGCTAAAGTTGTTCGGGCTAATGTTCCAGTTCACGGAAAGACGAGCTTCATCACGCACGATCAAGCAGGGTTATTTACAGGACTTGCGACCCCATTTCTAGTAACTCGCTACCATTCGCTAATTGTGCAAAATAATTCCCTTTCAGCCGAATTAGAAATAACAGCTATAACAGATGACGGCATTATCATGGGATTAAAGCATGCCACAAAACCAATTTATAGTGTGCAGTTCCATCCAGAAGCCATTCTTTCTGAATGCGGACACGAACTACTTCAAAATTTTGTACGGATAGGGAGAAATGAAAAATGAGTTTGTTACGATTTGATTTTGAAGGTGAAGTTAAAATATTTGAAAATCCTCTGCAAGAACTTGTTGCTAATGATTTGAGTGAGGTTTTATCTGTTATGCGTGCAGCAGAAGAAGCGCAAAAATCGGGAAAATATGTTGCTGGTTTTGTTAGCTATGAGGCTGCTCCTGCTTTTAAACAAAGTTTGGTGACGAAAACTTCTGATGAAACTCTACCGCTTGTTTGGTTTGGCGTATATGATCATTTCACAGATGCCATTTTTGAAACGGAGCAAGCTACAGCTATCTCTTTTAAAATGGATACAGATTATTCTAAGTATGCCAAGAAAATCGCAGCAATCAAGTCTGAAATAGCTGCTGGGAACACCTATCAACTTAACTACACCGTGCGACTCAAGGGCGATTTACCTGATTACTTTTCTGCTAAAGCGACTTATCAGACTTTACAACAAGCTGGAAAAGCAAATTACACGGCATTTCTTTCTACTGATAACTTTCAAATCATTTCTACGTCACCTGAATTATTTTTTAAACAACAAGGGACTTTGCTGACGACCAGACCGATGAAAGGCACTGTTCGACGCGGAAAAACGGATGACGCAGATCGAGCTGCACATGATTGGCTAATGAACGACCCAAAAAACCGCGCAGAAAATGTCATGATTGTGGATTTATTACGCAATGATTTAGGAATGATTGCTCGACCAGGAAGTGTCAAGGTGCCCAAACTAATGACTTTAGAACCTTACCCAACTGTTTGGCAAATGACTTCAACTGTTACTGCCGAGACCCTTCCAGACACAAGTTTAACGGCCATTTTCAAAGCCCTGTTCCCTTGTGGTTCAATAACGGGCGCACCGAAAGCAAAAACAATGGAAATCATTTCTGCTTTAGAAGACTCTCCTCGTGGTGTTTATTGTGGAGCAATCGGATATTTAGAGCCTAATGGAAATGCAATTTTTAACGTTCCCATTCGAACCATTTCCATCACGAATAAGAAAGCGACATATGGTGTAGGTGGCGGTATTGTTTGGGATTCTGATACCGAAAGTGAGTTTTCAGAAATCCATGCTAAATCAGCTATTTTGAAAAACCAAGCTACTTTCTCCTTAATTGAATGTTTACGGTTAGAAAATGGGCAACTAGCTCGACTAGCGTCTCATTTAGAACGCCTTGAAAAAAGCGCACATCATTTTGGATTTCCCATTAATAGGAAAGAAATGGAACAACAATGGCGCAAAATTGCGGAAAATCAACCAACTGGTACACATAAATTCCGCGTTCTATTACATTCTGATGGATCAACCAAGTTTGAGCTCACTGAAATCAGCGCGAAAAGCTCGCCAATTACTGCTTCTTTAGCGAGCAAACCAGTATTGGCAAATGACCCATTTCTTTATCATAAAACGACGAATCGGACTATTTATAATAACTTAAAAAACACCCATACCGATGAAACGCTCTTATGGAACGAAAACGGAGAGCTAACAGAGTTCATTAACGGGAATATAGTTCTAGGTATAAAGAATCATCTTTTAACTCCACCATTATCTTCTGGTCTACTTCCAGGGACAATGAGGGCTAGTTTATTAGCAGAAAAGAAGATTTTCGAACAAACACTAACAAAAAGAGACCTTTTGGAAGCTGACTTTGTGTGGTTAATTAATAGTGTAAGAGGTTTTGTAGCAGTGGAAATCAAGCGTTAATTTTTAGCGTTTTTCACAATCTAAAATAAATACCAGTGCTGATTTTGCCACATTTTCGCCATATTTACAATTAGGAAAAATTTCTCTTGCAAATTTTCACAATCTATATTAGAATATACGTTCGCACTTCTATATTTCCGTTTTCCAAGGGAGGAAAATCATGAAAGTATTGTTTCATCATCTTAAAAATTACAAACTACAAGCAACACTATCGACACTGTTTGTAGTCGTCATGGTTATCTCACAACTATGGCAACCAAAATTACTCCAACAAGTTCTAGATGCCATTATGAAAGATGATATGGACAAAATCTCGTCCATTGGCGTACTGCTAATCGGTATCGCTGCTGTTGGCCTTGTCGCAGGGGTTCTAAATACGATTCTTTCTGCCAAAGTCGCTCAAGGCGTTGGTGCAGATATTCGTGAATCTAGTTTTCGCAAAATCCAAACATTTTCATTTAGTAATATTGAAAAACTTTCGACCGGTAACCTTGTTGTAAGACAAACAAATGATATTACTCAGGTCCAAAACTTAGTGATGCTTTCACTACAATCGCTAACGAGAATTCCGATTATGTTCATTGGAGCTTTTATCTTAGCGATGTTTACTTTACCTGAATTATGGTGGGTAATTATTGTTCTTGTTGTTCTCGTTGTTCTGATTGTCGTGTTCACTTTCGGTTCGATGGGTAAACATTTTGCGATTATTCAAAGCTTGATTGATCGTGTAAATGCCATCGCGAAAGAAAACCTTGCTGGAATGCGCGTTGTTAAATCTTTCGTCCAAGAAGACAACGAAATTGGTCGCTTCACTACTGTCAGTGACAAATTAACTCGTCATACAATTATCGTTGGAACACTTTTCTCCGTGATGATTCCTGCATTTATGCTCGTTTCTAACTTAGCAATTGTTGTTTCTATCTACTTTGTTGGCGATATGGCAGCGGATAATCCTGAAGTTATCGGGGCAATTGCCTCCTTTATGAACTATCTTATGCAAATTATGATGGCAATTATTATCGGCGGGATGCTGATGATGATGGCTTCACGTGCACTTATTTCATTGAAACGTATTACCGAAGTACTTGAAACAGAGCCAGATATTACGTACAACGAAAATGCACCTGAACAAGACCTAGATGGTACAGTAGAATTTCGCCATGTTAGTTTTAAATACGACGGCGATGATACACCCGCGCTGCAAGATATCTCCTTTAAGGCAGGTGTTGGGGAAATGGTAGGAATCGTTGGTGCCACTGGTTCTGGTAAGTCAACCCTTGCCCAGCTAATCCCTCGCCTTTATGACCCAACAGAAGGTGAAGTTATTATTGGTGGAACTAACTTAAAAGATATTAACAAAAAAACGCTTCGAAATACCGTTTCTTTCGTTCTTCAACGTGCGATTCTTTTCTCTGGAACGATTGCAGATAATTTACGTCATGGTAAAAAAGATGCAACACCCGAAGAAATGGAAAAAGCGAGTAAAATCGCCCAAGCTAAAGAGTTCATTGACAAACAAGCGAAACTCTATGACGCTCCTGTTTCTGAACGTGGGAATAACTTCTCTGGTGGGCAGAAACAACGCTTATCGATCACTCGTGGCGTTATCGGTTCTCCTAAAGTATTAATTCTCGATGACAGTACTAGTGCGCTTGATGCGAAGTCTGAGAAATTAGTAAAAGAAGCACTTAATAAAGAACTCGACCACACCACTACCTTTATCATTGCCCAAAAAATTTCCTCAGTGATTCAAGCAGATAAAATTCTTGTTCTTGATCAAGGAAAACTAGTTGGCGTCGGTTCTCACAAAGAACTTATTAAAGAAAATGCGGTTTACCGTGAAATCTATGACACTCAAAAAGGCAAGGAGGTAACTGCATAATGAAAGAGTTTAAACAAATTAGCCGCTTTTTCTGGCACTATCTCAAAGGTTATAAACCACAACTTGCTGTCATTTTAGTTGCTGTCATTTTTGCAACATACCTGCAAGTAAAAGCACCACAATATATCGGTAATGCTGTTCAAGAGCTAGGCGATTACGTCGTTCGGTTAATGCAAACTGGCGTGGACGATAAGAGCGACTTCATCCATATTATTTGGATGCTCGTTCTCTGCTACGTACTGCTCGCCGCTGCCACTTTTATCCAAAGTATTATTATGACCGGAGTAGCTGGCAAATCGACGAACAGAATGCGTATAGGGCTTTTCCGCAAGATGGAAAAACTATCGATTCGTTTCTTTGATAGCCGCAATGATGGCGAAATGCTTAGTCGTTTCACTAGTGACTTGGATAACATTTCCAACACACTAAATCAGGCGCTTATTCAAGTTCTTTCTAATATCGCACTAATGGTTGGTGTTATCATCATGATGTTCCAACAAAATGTAGAACTTGCTTTTGTTACACTAATTTCAGCACCGTTTGCAGTAGCTATTGCAACGATTATTATCCGAAAAGCCCGTAAGTATGTCGATGTGCAACAAGATGAACTAGGCGTATTAAACGGCTATATCGATGAAAAAATTTCTGGTCAAAAAATTATTATCACTAATGGCTTGGAAGAAGAAACGATTGAAGGCTTTGTCAAACAAAATAATGTCGTAAAAGAGGCGACTTACAAAGGCCAAGTTTACTCTGGTTTACTTTTCCCAATGATGCAAGGTATTTCACTACTTAATACAGCAATTGTTATCTTCTTTGGAGGATGGTTAGCTTTAAATGGTGACTTAGAACGTACTGCTGCTCTTGGTTTGATTGTCATGTTTGTCCAGTATTCACAACAGTTCTATATGCCACTAACGCAAATCTCGTCCCAGTATAGTTTACTGCAACTTGCAATCACTGGTGCGCGCCGTGTTAGCGAAGTATTTGCCGAGGAAGAAGAAGTCGAACGTGCAAATCTGCAAACCATTGATGGTATTAACAAAGGCGTTAAGCTAGATCATGTCGATTTTGCTTACGACCCTGAAAAGCCAGTTTTAAAAGATGTTTCGATTGATGTAAGTAAAGGGAAAATGGTTGCACTTGTTGGCCCAACTGGTTCTGGTAAGACTACTGTTATGAACTTGCTGAATCGGTTCTATAACGTTGATGGCGGTTCAATTTTGTTTGATGACATTGATATTCGTGACATTAGGCTAGATTCACTACGGAAGCAAGTTGGCATCGTGCTGCAAGACTCGGTACTCTTCACTGGTACGATTCGTGATAATATTATTTTCGGTAAGCCAGAAGCAACAGACGAAGAAGTTCTTGATGCAGCAAAACAAGCTAACATCCATGACTTCATCATGAGTCTAGAAAATGGCTACGATACGGAGATTAGCGATGAAAACAATATTTTCAGTGTCGGTCAAAAGCAGTTAATGAGTATTGCTAGAACTATCATTACTAACCCTTCTCTACTAATTCTAGATGAAGCAACGAGTAATGTAGACACCGTAACAGAAAGCAGAATCCAAAAAGCAATGGATAATGTAATCTCTGGTAGAACAAGTTTCGTTATTGCCCACCGTTTAAAAACAATCCTCGATGCTGACCATATTGTGGTGCTACACCAAGGAGAAGTTATTGAGCAAGGTAATCACGATGAATTGATGAAAGCAAAAGGATTTTATTCGGAGCTTTATCATAATCAGTTTGTGATTGAATAGAAATTAAAAAGTCGATTTCCCGGATTTGGGAAATCGACTTTTTTAATTAAACCAACCTTGCACACCGTCAGCCACATAATTGCCAACACCTGTAAAGAATGATCCAACTGCTTGTGCGGAAAGGGCAAACCAGTTTGCTTTTTCGACGTCGCTAGCAGTCACAACTTTAACATTTTCTGTTTGTGATCCGTCAAGATAGCCTAATTTGTCGCCATCTTTCAAGGAGACAGCCATTTCGCCAACTTCGGTATTTTTCTTGACTGGTGCTTCTAATGTTTTATCTTTGAGTGTAACCTTTGTAGTTAATTTTGGTTCATTGCCATTTTTTGGTACGACTAGTTTTACTGCATCTTTTGTAACAAGTCCAACTGTATCGTCCTTACCTTTATCTACGGCAATAGTGGAAGGATTTTTCACTTTCGAGTCTGCTTTTTGCACTTCTTTTACTTGAAAATTATTAAAAGAGTAGTCTAGCATTTTGTTGGTTTCGTCAAAACGGGCACTAGTATGTTCTCCTTCGCCCCCACCATTAGCATGAAGTACGACCGTGATTACACGCATACCATTTTGCACAGCAGTAGCCGTCAAACACATACCTGCATAATCTGTTGTTCCGGTTTTCAGTCCGTCTACACCTTCACGACCGTAAATCAGACCTGGCAGTAGCCAGTTCCAGTTTGTCATGTCGGTTTGGTCAGATGTCCCTTTACGAAATTCCTTTTTGGTCGTGCTTGCTGTTTTAAGTACTTCTGGATAGTCATTAATTAAGTGTTTCGCTAATTTTGCCATACCGCGAGCTGTCATTTTGTTTTCATCTTTTGGACCACCAACTTGCTGACCGCCTTTTAAATCTTCGTTATTAAGACCAGTTGAGTTAACAAATTGATGCTCACCAAGCTTTAGTTCTTCTGCTTTTTTGTTCATCATCGCTACGAACTCTTTTTCAGAACCAGCAATTTTTTCAGAAATAGCAATTGCTGCACCGTTTGCTGAATAAATCGCCATTGCTTCGTATAATTCTTGCACTGTGTACTGTTCGCCTAGTCTCAGCGGCACATTGGATAATGAGGTATCTTGAGAAACCTTGTACGCATATTCAGAAATGGTTACTTTATCGTCCCATTTTAGCTTTCCATCATTAATTGCTTCAAGTAGTAAGTATTCATCCATCATTTTTGTCATTGATGCGATACCCATGAGTTTATCAGCGTCTTTTGAATACAAAATTTTTCCTGTACTTTCTTCAATTGCGATGGCTGCATTTGCATTTACGTTTGGTGCTTCTGCGGCTTCCGCTAAATTCGGACTTACCAAAAAGCCACTTACTGCAAGGGATACAGCCATGATAGCAATCCCAGCTTTTTTTATTATATTTTCCACTGCAACTTCTCCTTCGTTTAAGCAAAAAAATGCTCATGTTATCTATAATCTATATTTTCATCAAGAACCCTATTGTAAGTTCCCTTTTTCCAATAGGGTTCATTTTTCAGGCGGATACTTTCATATTTTACCATGATTTAATATCCTCGTATATAAAACTTTTCGCCCAAAGACGAACTATCTAACAATTGGTAATAGGATATGTGACGGGTATTCTGGGCTATGATAAATGGTTTGGTTTGCAACTTGACTTTCGGTGGAGTTAATAAAGCTCTCTCCTGTGTTTGGGTTCGGGTCGAATCTTGGAAAGTTACTAGAAGAAATTTCGACACGGATTTGGTGTCCTTTTCGAAATAGATTACTTGTTGCCCATAAATCAATTGTGTATTCATTGATATTATTTTGCACTCGATCACCGTACTGCTTAGCTGCGCGAATAATCCCGTCAGCGAGGTTAAATGCTCTACCATCTGGGAATACATCTACTAGTTTAGCAGTAAAATCAGTGTTTGGCGCATCTGTTTTAGCCCATAACCTTACTTGCACAGATCCTGTTACTTCTAACGCTTCAGTTAATGGTGCTGTTGTATAGCAAAGTATATCTTCCCGCAATTCTAATGCTTGTTGGTCGCGCGGTCCGTCAGCATGCAGTTCCTTGTGCAGCGTTCCTCCACCATTAGACGGCACGGGATTTTCTGGGTTGTAGCTAAATGTAGCTTCAGAATCAGTAGTTGGTTGTGTAAACTCGGCGCTTACTTTCCCTTTTTGAAAATAGAGCGGTGTAATGGTTGCATTTTCAGGTGGCCATTCTTCGGTAGTTTTCCACTCATTTAGCCCCATAACAAAGTAATTAATTGGCGCTATTTCTGGAAGTGGTTTTTGTTTTAGCCAGTGATTAAACCATTCGATATGCCGTTTATGCATACTCGCTTCCCCCCACGCATTAGCAGCCATTCCAAAATCACGGTCACCAATCATTTGCCCAAAATTAGCATGTGTCCATGGTCCAATTACCAGCCGATCGCCAAGCCCTCTAGTGTGTCCATTTTGGAAATTAGCAATTGTTTTATCTAGAAAACAGTCATACCAGCCAGCGACATGGAGGCCGGGAACTTTGATTTTTTCGTAATTACTTTTAGCATCAATTCCCTGCCAGTGGCTGTGCGTTGGTTCATAATCAAGTAATTGGGAAAAATAGGGCATTTCTTCGGGACCAATTGCCGGCCAATTTTTGTATGGTTTGAACTTGTAAAGTGCATCTAGGCTATCTAGATTTTTCATTAACTTGTCTATTGCTTGTTTTAGCTCTTCTCGCGTCTCGTATTTTCTTGCGAGCATATTTGGTAGCATTGATTCGAGATTCCATGTCTCCCACATACCTAGTTCAAGTGCGCCATCATGATCATTAAACACGTCTGTCATGCTATTTTGTGCCATAATTGGTGCAATTGCCTTCAAATGCTTATTTCCACTAATTGCTGCTAATATCTGCGTGTAGCCATAGTAAGATAAGCCAAACATCCCTACGTCCCCATTTGAGTAAGGAAGTTTAGCTGCCCATTCAATGGTATCGTAACCGTCATCAACTTCTGCTATGTAAGGGACAAATTCTCCTTCTGATGTATATCTGCCGCGGACATCTTGAACGATAACGATATAACCTTGCTCTGCCAAAATATTAGGTCTAATAAAGTGAAGTCCGTATGCTTTGCTATAAGGTAACCGCGTAAGTAAAACTGGATATTCCCCTTCGTCTGCTGGGCGATATATATCTGCATAAAGCGTTACCTCGTCCCGCATCTTAGCTGGAATGTCTGTTTCTATAATTAATCGATTATGTTTCACGTGAAACATCTCCTTTTTGATATGAATTCTCATTTTATTGTTTCGTAAATGGCAGTTTATGTCAAACAAAGCGACCAACTCATTTTGAGTGGGTCGCTTTGTTTGATTTTATTTATCTAGTTTTAGTTTAGCGAGAGCTTCTGCCATTGGATTATTAAATGGTTCATCTTCTTGCTTGTTTTGTTTTTTCATAAATTTAGCTACGTCTGTTTTTGAGACATTCTTATTTTTTTGCTTATCGCGACGTTCTTGGAAAGCGGATAGCTTCTCACGATACCCACAAACACAAACAAATAGCTGTTTGTCACCTTCACCACGCATTTCCATCCGTTTATGGCAATTAGGACAACGGGCATTGGTTGTTCTCGAAAGTGATTCACGGTGTCCGCATTCGCGGTCTTGACATACTAACATTGTACCGCGTTTACCTTTAACTTTTAGCATTGGCTTCCCGCAATCAGGACATTTTTGTGAAGTAATATTATCATGTCGAAATTTCTTATCATTTTGCTTAATTTCCAATACTGCTTTTTTCGCATAATCGCGCATTTCTGCAGTAAACTTACGATAATCTAATTCACCTTTGGCAATTTTAGATAGTTTTTGTTCCCAACGAGCAGTTAATTCCGGGGACTTCAAGTCTTCTGGAACTAGCTCAAGTAGTTGACGTCCTTTAGAAGTAATTTGGATGTCCTTACCTTGCTTTTCTAGGGAGAAGCTGTTAAAAAGTTTTTCAATGATGTCTGCTCGAGTTGCAACAGTTCCAAGTCCACCTGTATCACCAAGCGTTTTCGCTAGCGCTTTACTTGATGTTTCCATATATTTTGCTGGATTTTCCATTGCAGATAAAAGTGTTGCTTCATTAAATCTAGCGGGCGGCTTAGTTTTTCCAGTTTCTAAATTTACTCGTTTAACTGGAATTTTATCGCCTTTTTTCATTTTGGTCAGCTGATCTGGTTCGCGTGCTTCCCCGTAAATGCTTTTCCAACCAAGTGATTTAACGACTTTTCCTTTTACCGTGAAATCTTCTTGACCAATTTTTGCTTTAACAGAGGTTTCTTCATACACATATGGGTCTGAAAGTACTGCTAAGAAACGTTTGACAACTAAGTCATAGATTTTTCTTTCTTTATCGCTTAAGTCTCCAAGTGAAACGGATTGTTCTGTCGGGATAATCGCATGGTGATCACTAACTTTGCTGTTATCTACGAACGATTTATTAGCTTTGATAGGCTTGCTACTAATTTGGCGCGCGGCTTTCGCATTTTCACCAACGCCACATGCTTGCAGACGTTCTTTTAAGGTTGGAACGATATCCGTAGAAATAAAGCGTGAGTCCGTTCGAGGATAAGTTAAAATTTTATGACGCTCATACAGTGTTTGCATAATGTTAAGCGTTTCTTTTGCCGAAAAGTCATAACGATTATTGGCATCGCGTTGAAGTTCTGTCAGGTCATATAGCCCTGGAGAAAATGTTTTCTTTTCTTTCATAGAAACATCGGTAATAACAGCTGTTTCACCCTGTAAAGATTTCACTAGTTTTTCAGCTAAAGCTCTATCAAAGGTTTGCCCATTGTTCCACGTGAAACATTCTTGCTCAGTTAAAGCAGTAATTCCGTAGTACTCACGTGGTTTAAAGTTGCGAATTTCTTCTTCACGATGCTGAATCATCGCAAGTGTAGGTGTTTGAACTCGCCCACATGAAAGTTGAGCATTATATTTGGTAGTAAGTGCTCGTGTTGCGTTAATCCCAACTACCCAGTCAGCTTCCGAACGCGCAACAGCAGAATGATATAGATTTTCGTAGGCTTTTCCAGGTTTTAAATGTTCAAAGCCTTCGCGAATTGCTTTGTCGGTTACAGATGAAATCCATAGTCGTTTAAGTGGCTTCTTGATTTTTGCATAATCAATAATCCAGCGCGCAACAAGTTCGCCTTCTCGTCCTGCATCGGTTGCAATAACGATGGTTGTAATATCGGTACGATTCATTAGTTTTTTCACTGTCTCGTATTGTTTTCGTGTTTGTTTAATTGGTTCTAGCTTCATTTTTTCTGGCAGCATCGGTAAATCTTCCATATTCCAATTTTTATATTTGGGGTCGTAGCGTTCTGGGTCTGCTAGCGTGACAAGGTGTCCAAGCGCCCAAGTAACAACATACTTTCCGCCTTCTAAATAGCCATTTTTCCCTTGTTTAGCACCGAGTACGCGACCAATATCTTTACCGACAGACGGTTTCTCTGCCAATACTAATGTTTTTGTCATCTGTCAAAATCCTCTCTTCTATCCTATTTATCGTAACACAACTTATCTATTCTTTCACTGCCTCTTGTTGTAAAATTGCCAAGAATTCTGCTCCGTATTTATCACGTTTCATTGCACCAATACCTTTAATTTCTAAAAGTGCCTCTTCGTCTTGCGGCAAGTATGCGCACATTTCCCGTAAAGTTTCATCGGAAAAAATGATATACGGCGGTACTTTATGTTTCGAAGCTAATTCTCTTCGCACTTCACGGAGTTGTTCAAATAAATCACTATTTACTTCTATTTTCACTTTTTCTGCTCGTTTTGCTTGTTTTCGTTCAACTTTTAATTCACCTCGTAGCACTGAAACTGCTCGTTCCGTCAATTTTAAGGCAGGGAACTGGCTATCAGTTGGTTGTAAATACTTTTCAGCTATGAGGTAATCAATAAGTTGCAGAACATCATTTTGAGAAGCATCTTTCATTAACCCATAGGTACTCAGTTCATCAAAGCGCCAGTCTTTTACTTTTTGATCAGCTGAACCAGTTAATACTTTGGCAATCAGAACTTTTCCAAAGCGCTCTCCCATTCGTTTAATACAAGAAAAAACTTGCTGCGCTAAAATCGTTACATCAGTGGCTTCTCTAGTATCTAAGCAGTTGCTACACTTCCCACAATTCTCTTCATCATCACCAAAATATTGAACAATATACTTTTGCAAACAGATTTCCGTATAGCCGTAACCTGTCATTTGGCGTAATTTGGCAAATTCGTTCTGTTTCCGCTCCTCGTCCATTTCGGATTGTTCAATTAAAAATTGCTGGATTCTGCTATCTTGTGGTGAAAAAAGCAAGATACAATCGCTCGGCACCCCGTCTCGCCCAGCACGTCCCGCTTCTTGGTAGTACGCCTCAATATTTCGTGGAATGTTATAGTGAATAACAAAGCGTACATTAGACTTATTAATTCCCATTCCAAATGCATTTGTGGCAACGATTACACGAATATCATCGTATAGAAACTTCTCTTGCCAATCTTGTCTTGCCAAATCGCTCATTCCACCGTGATACATTCCGGATTCAACGCCTTTTTTTAGTAAAAAAGCATGCAAACGTTCTACTTCCTTACGCGTCGAAGCATAAACAATACCAGATTCTGTCTTGTTTTTTGTTAAATAATCCATCAAATACTTATCTTTATCTTGCCCTTTAACAACTTGAAATGACAAATTATCTCTCGAAAAGCCTGTTTTCACGACTGAATTAGGCTGGATTCGGAGCAACCGACAAATATCGTCTGAAACAGCTTGAGTTGCAGTTGCTGTTAGCGCGATAACAAGCGGTCTTTTCTTCATTTTATCTAAACTATCACACAGCGTTAAATAGCTTGGTCTAAAGTCGTGTCCCCACTGTGAAATACAGTGAGCCTCATCAATCGCGAATAAGGAAATCGGTACTTGTTCGATTAAGCGCTGAAAACCGGGCGTTTCGATTCGTTCTGGAGCAATATAGAGCATCTTAAGTTCTCCTGAAAAAGCGGCATCTAAACGAAGATCGATTTCGTGAGTAGTTAGTGTACTATTTATAAAAGTGGCTCGAATCCCTTCAGAAACCAGCGCATCTACCTGATCCTTCATTAATGAAATAAGTGGAGAAACAACGATAGTTAGTCCATCAAATAAAAGTGCTGGAATTTGGTAACAAAGCGATTTCCCACCACCTGTTGGCATGATTGCGAGGGTATCTTCTCCCGCGCAAAGTTTGGAAATGACATCCACTTGACCAGCCCGAAAATCTTGATAACCAAAATTCTGTTGTAAAATAAGTTTTGCTTGCTCTATCATGATCTATTGTCACGCCTCCTCTATAGGATTAGTATAGCTGTTTTGCGACTGTAATTGAAGCTTTTTGAGGAAATTCGTGTTTTGGAGCTGCTTTGGATTTTTTACTAAAAAAAGCAGAATCTCTGAATTAAAGAGATTTCTGCTCGGATAGTAACCAATCAATAATATAAATTATAGGAATTCCGTCTATTTGAAGTAATGTTCTAGTTAATAAATATTTCACCATTATTTGAAGTTAGCTTCAAATAATGACGTTTAAAGTACTTTTTAAAAAAACCAGGACTCTCATCCACCTCTTGAGAATCCCTGCTTTCTAAACACTTAGGAAATACTATAATTTGGTGCTTCTTTGGTAATTTGGATATCATGCGGATGACTTTCACGTAGCCCAGCGCCAGTCATGCGAACGAATTCCGCTTCCTCACGAAGATGTTTTAAGTCTGCCGAACCAGTATAACCCATACCAGAACGAACTCCACCAACTAATTGGAAGATAATGTCCGCAACAGAACCTTTATAAGGAACGCGCCCTTCAATACCTTCTGGGACTAGTTTTTTAGCATCGGCTTGGAAATAACGGTCTTTAGAACCATGCTCCATCGCTGCCAAACTGCCCATACCACGATATGTTTTAAATTGACGACCTTGGAAAATTTCTGTTTCGCCAGGACTTTCATCTGTTCCAGCGAGCATACTTCCGAGCATAACGGCATTACCACCAGCAGCTAATGCTTTCACGATGTCCCCAGAATATTTAATGCCACCATCTGCAATAATGGTTTTACCAAATTCGCGCGCAACGGTTGCACAGTCATAAATAGCAGTAATTTGCGGAACACCCACACCAGCAACTACACGAGTCGTACAAATCGAACCTGGTCCAATTCCCACTTTCACAATATCAACGCCAACTTCGAAAAGAGCACGTGCTCCTTCAGCTGTAGCAACGTTTCCTGCAACTATAACAATATCATTAAATGTTTTACGAATCTCAGAAATCTTATTGATAACACCAGCAGAATGGCCGTGCGCAGTATCGATAACAATTGCATCTACGCCAGCATCGATGAGTTTTTCTACGCGTACAAATGTATCGTTTGTAATACCTACTGCCGCTGCAACAAGAAGTCGGCCGTGTTTATCTTTCGCAGAATTTGGAAACTCAATTACTTTTTCAATATCTTTAATAGTGATTAGCCCTTTTAAAATACCCGCTTCGTCAACAAGTGGTAATTTCTCAATACGATGCTTTTGCAAAATTTGCTCCGCTTGTTTCAGCGTTGTTCCAACAGGTGCAGTCACTAGATTTTCTTTTGTCATAACATCTTTAATGACTGTTGAATAATCGGAAATGAAACGTAAATCACGATTAGTTAAAATCCCAACTAATTTGCGTTCTTTCTCGTTGTTCACAATTGGGACACCAGAAATTCGGTATTTCCCCATTAAATGCTCTGCTGCAAAGACTTGATGATCTGGAGTAAGATAGAAAGGATCAATAATAACGCCACTTTCAGACCGTTTAACCTTTTCAATTTCTTCCGCTTGTTGTTCGATACTCATATTCTTATGAACGACACCGACTCCACCTTGACGAGCAATTGCAATCGCCATTTTAGCTTCGGTAATTGTATCCATTCCCGCACTCCAAATAGGTACATTTAATTTGAGTGATGGAGCCATTTCTACGCTTAAATCCACATCATTTGGTAATACGTCCGATTTTGCCGGAACGAGTAATACATCATCAAATGTCAAGCCTTCTTTTGCAAATTTTGTTTCCCACATGGGTCGCGAACACTCCTTTTTTGGCGCTAGCTTTTTATATAGAAAAAACGCATCATCTTCTCCCTATTTTCATAAAGAAAAAATGGTGGAAAAATATCCACATCATGCGACTTGTACTTCTATAATCATGCTGAAATAGCCAATGTATTTTTTAGTTATTGAATATGATGTTACAAGAAGCTAGGGGCTATGTCAAGAAGGTTTTATTTTATTGTTTTATTCAGAAAATATAGTAAAAAATGTTTCACGTGAAACATTAAAAAAACCGTCTAAGATATTTATCTTAAACGGCCTCACTTTTGATTAATTTATTATACAATGCAAGATTTTCATCATCATAACAAATGAAGCGAATTTCTTTAATGCTTGAATCATACTCTTCTTCTATCCATTTTCGCACAGTATATAATACTACTTCGGCAGCTAGTTTTTTAGGAAATCCATATATGCCAGTTGAAATATTCGGGAACGCAATAGATGTTAAATCTTTTCCGGCTGCTAGGTCTAACGATTTCCAATAACAAGAAGCTAACTTATTTGCTTCTTGATGTTCGCCACCCTTCCACACTGGGCCTACCGCATGGATGATGTAGTGAGTTTTTAGTTCGCCCGCTGCTGTAATAACAGCTTCTCCAGCTGGACAGGAGCCAATTCGATTAATAACCTCTTGGCATTCTTTTAATAAACCTGGTCCAGCTGCCTGATGAATTGCTCCATCGACTCCTGCACCGCCTAAAAGTCCTGAGTTAGCTGCATTCACAATAACATCGACATCTTGTTCGGTAATATCACCTTTTACAATTGTTAGCTTCACTTCATCACCTCTTTTCTTTATTCTAATTTATTTTAATGATAATTTCCAGCTAAGCGACTAATTTCGTTTCGTCAATGCGTAACTATAATTCCCTTCATAGGTGATTAACTGCTGGTTTTCAAGCCAAATTACTTTTGAGCAAAGTTGATCCATAAAGTAGCGGTCATGCGATACTATTATAACCGTTCCCGAAAACGATTTGATGGCTTCTTCTAAAACTTCACGGGATGCAATATCTAAATGGTTCGTCGGTTCATCCAAAACCAGCGTATTGACAGGCATATTAATAAACTGGGCCAGCCTCAGCCGCATTCGTTCCCCGCCACTAATATTCTCGACTTTACGAAAGACCATTTCTCCGTAAAACATAAAACCGGCCAGCATTTTCCTTGCATCTCCTTCTGTCACTTCCACCTTATCTCGGAACGCTTCAAGCACGGTCAGTTCTTGGTTAAGTTCTTCCATTTGCTGTGAAAGTGATGCGATTTTAACACTTGGACCAACTTTAATAAAACCGCTATCTGGCGTGACTTTACCCTCTATCATTTTTAGAAGCGTTGTTTTCCCTGTGCCATTTTTACCAATAAGTGCTACTCGTTCCCCTTGCCTAATTTGTAGAGATGCATCCTTTACAATCGGCTTATCTACAAAAGCTTTAGTCAAATTCTCCATAACTACTACTTCTTGCCCACTACGACCTGCTTCATCAAATTGAAGTTGCATTTGTTTTTGCGTCAAGACAGGTCGCTTCACCATCACGATTCGCTCTAAGGCTTTTTCCATGTTCTTTGCTCGGCGGAACATTGCATCACTAGGAGGATTTGATGCCATTGCCCAAATACGTAGCTGTTTAATCGCCTTTTCCATTTTTTTGATTTTCTTTTGTTGGTCTTTATATTGTTGAAATTCGTGCAATAACCGCTCTTCTCGTTCCTTTAAATAACCAGAAAAATTCGTGTTATAAATGATTAGTTTTTTATTTTCCAACTCAACCATTTTCTGAACTACTTCGTCTAAAAAGTATCTATCATGCGATACAACAAAGACAGTTCCAGTATAATGTTGCAAAAATGCCGTTAACCATTCTACCGCCATAAAATCTAGGTGGTTTGTTGGTTCATCTAGTAGTAATAAATCTGTTTTCTGTAACAATAAATGGGCTAATGCAGTTTTTGTCTTTTCGCCACCGCTTAGCTCGCTCCATTTTCTAGTCTTCAACATACTAATACCTAAACCATTCACTACTTTGTTCAGATTAGCATCCATTTCATAGCCGCCAAGTTCCCCAAATAATGACATCTTATCACCATAACGATTCAGTAGTTTTTCACTTGTGTTTGTTGTGAGCTCTTTCTCTAAGGTACGAATTTCATTTTCTAATAGTTGAAGTTTTCCAAAGCTTGTCCGCAAATACTCCTCCACATTGATTTCTGAATCAACAGTAGATAACTGCTCTAAAAGCCCGATTTTCACTTCTTTTTTATGCGTCACGATTCCGTAATCTACACCTTCCAAGCCTTTCAAAATTTTTAAAATGGTACTTTTACCTTCTCCATTACGACCAATTAGTCCAACACGTTCCCCTTCTTCTAACTGAAGTGATACTTTATCTAAAACAATATCTCCTGTAAAACTTTTTACTACGTCATTCATTGCTACTACTGTCATTTTCCCCTCCATTTATCCGAAGAAGCACAGCAAAATGTTTCACGTGAAACATTTTCAGACAACAAAAAAGCGTCAGACAAGCGCCCGACGCCAATTATAAGTATAATACTAATTTAGCACTATACAACCCGATTGCGTGACTCCATGCTTCTCTCATTTTTTCTAATTATGCAGTTTTTTGGGCAGACTTCACCAATGTAACTGCAATACCGGAAAAAATTGCACGGACAATATACAAATATTTTGCTATAGTAGTACGCGCATTCAAAAGAAACATGTCATCTCACCTCTTTTCATTTATACCTATAGAATAACGGAGCCCCATATAAATGTCAATTATTCTCTCTATCACATTCGTGAAACACAGCGTTTCAATCCAGAAACTTATACCATTGATATGAAACACGAGCCTAAAACAAGAAAACCTATTTACCAATCACTAGAAACCGTTTACATTAATAAGGCAAGCAAAATTAAAACTTATAACTGCACATAATTTTGGAGGTGCCATAATGGAACATAAAAAATTGAAACCTTTCCCAAAAGATTTTCTATGGGGCTCGGCTTCTGCAGCGTACCAAGTAGAGGGTGCCTGGGACGAAGATGGTAAAGGGCCATCTGTATGGGATGAATTTGTTCGTATCCCTGGAACAACATTCAAAGAAACAAACGGAGATGTAGCGGTGGATAATTACCATCGTTATAAGGAAGATGTTGCGCTTATGGCCGAACAGGGCTTAAAAGCGTATCGTTTCTCAGTTGCATGGAGCCGAGTTATCCCGCACGGTAACGGAGAAGTGAATGAAGCTGGGTTGAAATTTTATGATAATTTGATTGATGAGCTACTTTCTTATGGAATTGAACCTGTTGTAACCCTATATCATTGGGATATACCTCAAGGGCTTCAAGATGAATATGGTGGTTGGGAATCTCGTCAAGTGATAGAAGATTTCACTACCTATGCTGCCCTACTTTTCGAACGCTTCAATGGTCGGGTGAAATATTGGGTAACACTTAATGAACAAAACGTCTTCATTTCACACGGGTATAAATTAGCTTATCATCCACCTGGTGTTTCTGACGATAAACGGATGTTTGCGGCAAATCATCATGCTAATCTAGCAAATGCTTCCGCGATTGCTAAATTCCGCGAACTAGGTATTTCCGGAAAAATCGGTCCAAGCTTTGCATATGGACCAAGTTACTCAATTGATGCCAATCCGCAAAACGTTTTAGCATCTGAAAACTCCGAAGAATTTAACGCACACTTCTGGATGGACGTTTACACATGGGGCGAATATCCAACCGCTACTTGGAACTGGTTAGAAGAGCATGGTCTCGCTCCAGAACTTTTACCAGGTGATACAGAACTTTTGAAAAAAGGAAAACCCGATTTCATGGGCGTGAACTATTACCGCTCAATGACACATGCGTTTAATGGTGCTGACGGGGTTGGTTCTGGAAAAATGAATACCACTGGTGAAAAAGGTACTTCTGAGGAGTCTGGTGTGCCGGGGTTATACAAAAATACCAACAATCCTTATCTAGAAAAAACTAATTGGGACTGGGATATCGATCCAACTGGCTTACGTATCGGCTTGCGTAGAATTACGAACCGCTACAAATTACCAATTATGATTACTGAAAACGGGCTTGGTGAGTATGATAGCTTAACAGAAGATCACAATGTACACGATGAATACCGTATAGAGTATATTCGCGCACATGCTCTAGCTATTCAAGAAGCAATTACAGATGGCGTCGAAATGCTCGGTTACTGCACTTGGAGCTTCACGGATTTATTAAGTTGGTTAAATGGTTATCAAAAACGTTACGGGTTCGTTTATGTTGACCGCGACGAAAATGATGAAAAAGAACTAAAACGCTATAAAAAAGATAGTTTTTACTGGTATAAAAAGACAATTGAAACAAATGGAGCTAATTTAGTAGAAGAACAGGGCAAATAAGCCTTGTTCTCTCTGCTTCACCAATTATTCTTGGGAGGGAATTTTTTATGAAAAAAATATTGCTTGTTTGTGCAGCCGGAATGTCCACAAGTTTACTCGTTACGAAAATGAAAGCGCACGCAACCTCAATTGGGGAAGAAATTGAAATCGAAGCACTTCCAGTATCTGAAGCTAGTAATGTGGTAGATAAAATGGATATCGTTATGCTTGGGCCTCAAGTCCGCTACCAAAAACCACAAGTAGATGAACTTGTACAAGGCCGAATTCCCGTTGTCGTTATTGACATGAAAGATTACGGTATGCTAAACGGTAAAGCTGTTCTCGAAAAAGCTTTTGCTGAAATTAGATAAGGAATTTAAAACAGGGAGGTTTTAAAATGAGTATAATGACAAAATTTGAACACGGAATGGAACGTGTTCTGGTACCAGTTGCGAATAAATTGAATTCTCAGCGCCATATTGCAGCAATTCGCGATGCATTTATTTTAGTTTTTCCATTAATTATGGCTGGTTCAATTATTACCTTAATTAACTTCGCAGTATTATCACCTGATGGCTTTATTGCAAAAATCTTATTTCTTGGGAAGATTTTCCCTAATTTAGCTGATGCGCAGGCAATTTTCTCACCTGTAATGCAAGGCTCAACGAATATTATGGCGATTTTAATTGTATTTTTAGTTGCTCGAAATCTCGCCATTTTCTTCAAACAGGATGATTTACTCTGCGGACTCACGGCGATTGGTGCTTTCTTCATTGTCTACACACCTTATACTGTTGTGGATAACGTTACTTATATGACCATTAAATTCCTTGGTGCTCAAGGTCTTTTCGTAGCAATTATTGTCGCGATTATTACTGGTGAGGTATTTAGTCGTCTAGCTAGGTCCCCGCGTTTAATGATTAAAATGCCTGAACAAGTACCACCAGCAGTTGCTCGTTCTTTTAAAGTATTAATTCCAGTTATTATCATTACAATTCTTTTCACAGTTATTAACTATCTTATTACACTTGTAGCTCCTGAAGGTTTAAATGACCTTGTATATACAGTTATTCAAGCTCCACTTAAAGATATGGGTACGAATGTTTTCTCTGTTATTATTATCGGTCTTGTATCTAACCTTTTATGGGTGCTTGGGATTCACGGACCAAATACAGTTGCGGCTATCCGTGACACCATTTTCACTGAACCTAACTTAGACAATTTATCTTACGTAGCACAGCATGGATCTGCTTGGGGCGCACCATACCCGGCAACTTGGGCTGGACTTAATGACGGATTTGCTAACTACGGTGGATCTGGTATGACACTTGGTCTTCTTATCGCTATTTTCATTGCGTCTCGTCGTGCAGATTACCGCGATATTGCGAAACTATCTATCGCACCAGGTATTTTCAACATTAATGAACCGGTTATTTTCGGTTTACCAATCGTATTAAACCCAATTATGGTTATTCCTTTCATCATTACACCAGCAATCAACACATTAATTGGTTACTTCTTTATCACAACAAAATTAATTCCACCTGTCGCCTATCAAGTACCTTGGACAACTCCGGGACCACTGATTCCATTCCTTGGTACAGGAGGAAACTGGCTCGCGCTTCTGGTCGGACTGCTATGTCTCGCCGTCGCGACAGTCATTTATCTACCATTCGTCATGGTCTCAAATAAAATTGCCGCGAGTGATGCCGCAATGGATGCAAATGCAACAGCTTCAACTGAAAAATAGGATGTGACAAAAATGAAAATCGCAGCATTTGATATCGGTGGAACGGCCCTTAAAATGGGGGTCGTTTTGCCACATGGAGAAATTATTTTAACGAAATCCGCCGAAATAATTGGCAGTGATGGTGACCAAATTTTAACAGAAATGAAGCAGTTTCTGGCAGAAAATACAGATGTGAACGGTATCGCTATTAGTGCCCCTGGTTATGTTAATCCAAAAACTGGACTGATTACGATGGGTGGCGCGATTCGTAGATTTGATCATTTTAATTTAAAAGTATGGCTGGAAACAGAAACAAATCTACCAGTCTCCATCGAAAACGATGCTAACTGTGCCCTGCTTGCGGAAAAATGGCTCGGTAAAGGCGCAGATTTAGATGATTTTCTATGCTTGACGATTGGAACAGGGATTGGTGGCGGGATTTACTCTAATGGCGCACTCGTTCGCGGAGGAAGATTCCGTGCTGGAGAGTTTGGTTACATGTTTAGCGAACGCCCAGGAGCAAGTAGACCAGGAAAATACACGCTAAATGAAACGACTACTATGCTCGTTCTTCGTAGATACTACGCCGAGATTACCAACCAACCGTTAGAAGAAATTACTGGCGAAGAAATTTTTGCGAATTATGATGCTGGTGACGCTATTTCCGAGCGATTAATTAATGAATTTTATACTGGAATTTGTACAGGGTTATACAATTTAATTTATCTATTTGACCCTACACATATTTTCGTTGGTGGTGGAATTACTAGCCGCCCTACTTTTATCACCGAGTTGCAGCATCATATGACTAGTTTTGGCTTACGCGACACAATTATCGAGACGGCTACGCATAAAAACCAAGCTGGCCTGCTCGGGGCAGTTTATCACTTTTTACAGGAGGAAAATAGACATGAATGAAATGGAAACCGTGATTTTTGGCATGATTAGCCAAGTTGGTTCTGCAAGAAGCAGTTACTTAGAAGGGCTCCGCGCGGCCCGTGGTGGTGATTTTGAAGAAGCAGAGGCAAAATTACAAGAAGGAAGCGAATCACTCGCAAACGGCCACCATGAGCACCATAAATTAATTCAAAAAGAAGCTTCCGGTGAAAAAGTGGAAATTCAACTACTTTTAATCCATGCAGAAGACTTACTTATTACAACGGAAACATTGCGCGAAGTTGTTACTGAGTTCGTCCATGTGTATAAGAAAATAAGTTAATATCGTTTTTCAGAAAAAATCTATCCTACTTAAGGGTAGATTTTTTTGTTTTATACTATGTTTTTACTTTTTTTGCTTCTGCTAAATCCAAGTTATTAAGTGCTATACTATTTTTAAATAAGCGGGGAAGGCTTGGGAGCAAGATTTGTCCCGCAAAAAAAAGCCACATTCGCTATAGTTAAAGTATCATCCAACTTGGCCAAGGAGGAAGATTTAAAATGGATATCAAAAGACTGAGCTTATTGCATCGTTTAACACGAATTCTTGATCGCAATCATTTTGGAACCATTGATTATGAACTTGCCAAATTTTTTTTAGACAACTATCGTTCCATAAGCAAAATGAATATTTATGAAATCGCTGAACAGAATTTCGTTTCACGCGCTAGTATTCGCCGTTTCGCCAGCCACATCGGTTATGAAAATTTTGCAGTAATGAAACAACATTTCCAAGACTTTGATGAAGGAGCCGAAGTTTACCTCAAAGTCCATGGCACTGCTGACTTCCGCATAGAATTATATCGCTATCTATCACTCATGATGGAAGAACTCAATGTTCGCATGAATTCAAGTGAGGTTTCCTGGCTTGTCAAAGAAATCGATCAAGCACAAGAAGTTGCTTTTATCGCTTCTAGTCATATCGCCGGTATTCTTCAAACCTTCCAACAAGAACTAGTAATCTTCGGAAAACGAGTAACTCTACTTTCCAATGAAGAAGATATTTGCGCTAGTCTAGATTATTTCGGTCCAGAAACAATGGTCATTGTCTTTTCTATTTCTGGTTTACTAGCAGAAACTTTAACACCCGTCATCAAGTGCTTCACTGGCAAAAAAATTCTTTTCACTTTAAAACGCGCACCTGAATTCAATTACAACTTTGAAAAAATTTATCATTTGCGTAGTCAGGAAAATACGGAGATTCCAGATGTTTTCTATTATTCTTATGCAGTTCATTATGTCTTAGATGTCATTTTAAGCGAGTTTTTAAAATTAAAAACGGAGAGGAACGATTTTAATGATTTATAAAAACAACCCCCTTTTTCCAGCAAATTTCATGTGGGGAGCTTCTAGTGCTGCCTGGCAAGTTGAAGGTGCCGTAAATGAAGATGGCCGCACACCTGCAATTATTGACTTGAATAGTAAAACAAAAAAACCATTTGCTGATAATTCTGTTGCATCTGATCATTACCACCATTATTTAGAGGATATTGCTTTGATGAAAGAAGCTGGTTTCACTTCTTACCGCTTCTCAATTGCTTGGCCACGTATTTATCCGGATGATTCTTTTGAACCTAACCAACTTGGCATTGACTTTTATAATCACTTAATTGATGCACTTGTAAAAAATGGTATAGAGCCCATTGTCACATTGTATCACTATGATATGCCAGTCTGGGTTGACGAAAAATATGACGGTTGGTATGGCCGTGGTATTATCGATGCTTTTGACCAATATGCACGTACTTGCTTTAAAGAATTTGGCGACCGTGTTAAGTATTGGTTGTCAATTAACGAACAAAACATGCAAATTTGTTACGGTGATTGGCTAGGTGTATGCAAAAATAAAGCGACTTGGTTTCATGATAAATGGAAAGTTAACCACATCATGAATTTATGTCATGCTAAAGCAGTTATCGCTTGCCACGAGCTAGTTTCAGATGGAAAAATAGGTCCAGTCCCTGGCTATGTTCCAATCTACCCTAGTTCTGCTAACCCTGAAGATCAAATTGCTGCAATGAATGCCGAAGAATTAACGGAAAAAGTATGGAATGATTTTTATGCCTTCCGGAAATATAATGGTTTTATTCGCAGTTATTGGAAAGAACATCATATTGACCCAGATATTCAAGCAGGTGATATGGCATTAATTGAACAAGCTAAAATCGACTTTTTCGCCTTAAATTGCTATCGTTCCAATGTTGCCAAAGAATGTTCGTTAACTGAAACAGAGCAAAAGCAGCAATTAAATAAAACTGGCAGAAAAGGAGAGTTTGTCTATCCAAAATTCCCTGGCTTATATCAACTTACCAATAATCCATATGTAGAAACAAATGACTGGGACTGGGAAATTGACCCTGTTTCACTCAGATACATGCTTCGTTACGTCTGGGATCATTATGGTTTGCCGATGATGATTACAGAAAACGGATACGGAGCCCATGAAGACATCTCCGCTGATGGTAAGGTTCATGATCCCGAACGTATCCGCTTTTTGCGCAACCAGATTTTTCAAGTTGGTAGAGCTATTCAAGATGGTTGTCAAGTCATTGGCTATAACCCTTGGTCCTATACTGATTTACTTAGTACCGGAAACGGAATGGCCAAAAGATACGGCCTAGTCTTTATCAATACTACCGACGATGAACTTCGTGATTTGAAACGCATTCCAAAAGATTCCTATTATTGGTATTCACGTTTAATTAAATCAAATGGACAAGACTGGGGAGAAGAAACATGAGCAAATATGATAAACTAATCCCAATTTTACTGGAAAATATCGGAGGAAGCAGTAATATACGTAGCGCAAATCATTGCGCTACAAGGCTTCGATTAAAACTACATGATAAGAATAAATTAAATAAAACAGCTCTTGAAAAGGAAACTCAAATTCTTGGCATCGTCGAGCATGGCGATGAAATCCAGCTAGTTATTGGCCCGGATGTGCCAAAAGTATACGCACTCGTAACGGCTCAGTTAGACCAAAATGAGCAAGTAACTATGCCAACTTCTAAGCAAAACAAAAGTTTCAGGCAATATGCACATACTATCGTTGACTTCATTAGTGGTACCTTTGTCCCTGTACTCCCTGTCCTTGTAGCAGCAGGACTAATCTCAGCCGTACTTAATATTGGAACCACTTTTTTCAACTTATCAAATGAAAGCGGTACCTATATTGTTCTTAATGCGATTAATCATGCTGGTTTTTACTTTTTACCTGTGTTTCTAGGTTATAGTGCCGCACGAAAGCTTGAAATTAGCCCTATCATGGGAATGTTTCTTGGTGCAGTGTTAGTTGATGGCTTAATTAACAATATCGCTAACCTATCTTTCTTGGGATTTCAAGTTCCACAAGCTGCTTATAATTCCACAACAATCCCAGTTATTTTCGGCGTTTTATTTATGTATATTATTGATAAGGGTGCAGATAAAGTTATTCCTGAAGCTATCAAATTCTTCATTAAACCACTGCTTGTTATGATTATTACTGTTCCTGTGACATTATTACTCCTCGGTCCACTTGGAAATATTGTCGGTAGTTATATAGCAGACGTTTTATCCTTTATGTATGTGCATCTTGGTTGGTTATCAGTTGGGCTAATGGGTGCACTTACACCGCTTCTCGTAATGACGGGTACTAATCAAGCTCTATTCCCGCTAGTTTTCGCAATGATTGCTGACAATGGCTATGACTCTTTTGTTATGCCTGCAATGCTCGCTGCTAATGTTGCTATTGGGGCTGCTGCTCTCGCTGATATGCGATTTGAAAAAGATTTGACTAAGAAATCGCTTTCCTTTTCAGCAGGAATTACTGGTGTGATGGGTATTACAGAACCTTCCATTTTCGGCGTATTAATTAACCATAAACATGCCTTTTTAGGTGCTATTTTCGGTGGTGGTATTGGTGGTCTTTTTGCTGGTTTAGTTGGCTTAAAACAGTACGCTGTTGTCTCCCCTGGACTAGCAGCACTACCTACTTTTATTCCAACAGATGGTTCTGGATTCAGTAGTAATTTTTGGTACGCGGTATTGACTATCCTCCTTGCTATCAGTACCTCCGTCGCAATGACTTTATTCCTAGGTAAAAGAAGTACAAAACAAACAAAGCCACACATCACTATTAAAAGTCCTTTGTCAGGTAAAATTTATCCGCTAGAGACTATCAAAGATGAATTATTTTCACAAAAAATATTGGGCGATGGAATTGCTATTATGCCAACTAATGGAGAAATTGTATCCCCATCATCCGGACATGTCATTATGACCACAAAAACCAGCCATGCCATTGGTATCCAAACAGACGATGGAGTCGAATTACTCATTCATTGTGGACTGGACACCGTTCAACTTGCCGGACGTTATTTTGAAACACTCGTTCAAGAAGGGGAACAAGTAACTGCCGGACAACCACTTCTAAAAATGGATCTTACCTCCATTCAGACGGCTGGTTATGACACTATAACACCAATAATTGTAACAAACAGTGCTGACTACCACCAAATTGACAAACCTAACACAAAAAACGTTACAGCACTTGATCCATTGTTAACTATATCATTTTAAATAAAGCAAATAAGGCTTCCACCCCTAATTTTTAGATGGAAGCCTTATTTATTATCTCTACTAGAGTTCTCCAATCATTCTGTATACTTTTTTAATCTCTATCAAGCAACTTCTTTCTTAATACTAGAAATATTTACTAATGACAGTATAGCCAAAACAATATAAATTAACTCAACTATTGGAATTCCCCAACTAATAATTGTTGCTATTAAAGAAAGCACCATACATATAATAATGATAATGTACATTCGCTTTTTTGGGAGTTCTAAACGACGCAAGCGACCAAACGTTTTGAAACAAAAATAACTGAAAACGAAATATACTGCAATAATGAACATAATAATTACACCTAAAATAAAGAATGTTAAATTACTTGTTATAATAAGCATTCCTCCACCCAAAAGACCAATAGTAAAAAAAGTGAAAACTCCTACAACTAAACTAATAATAGCTAAGGCTAATGTTGAACCGCGAACAATCGCACTTTTTTTCCAAAAAACCCTTTGTTCCTCTGTCGCATTCTGACTTACAGGGTTAAATGGTTGCTCTAACATAATCTTCTCCTTTAATAAATAGTATATTAATCTCGGTGAACAGAAAAAATTTTATGAAGTTATTCTAATTGCTCCTGATTATAGTTCTTCTTTGCCATTGCTTCTAATAAAAACAAAACGGGGATTTGCGTCGTAATATTCGTCTTATCAACCATTTCCTGCGTTACATAATACGGAATATTGACATCTGATAGTCCTGCTAGCGTGTTATGGCTCGTATTGGTGATACTAATAATCCGACTGCCATATTGCTGCATATTCTGCGCCTGCTCAAGCACCTGATCCGTTTCACCAGATACAGATAAAATAATCATGACTGCATTATTTTTAAACTGCTCTCCCGGATTAGGATAAAATGGATCTTTAATATAAAAAGTCCGTTTTTTCATGTTTGAGAAAAAACGACTGCCATATTCTGCCAAAATCCCTGAAGTTCCAATGCCAAAAAAGACAACTAAATCAGCTTCATTAATAATTTCAGCTGCAGCATCTAACACTTGGTCATAGTCTCGGTTCATTGTCCGCTCAAAAAACTCTTCTAAAACTTCAACTGTATCAGCTGTTTTTTTCTTTACTGCGCGTGTTGCCTCTTGTTTTAGCTTCACTTTAAATTCGGAAAAGCCTTCACAACCAAGTTTCCTTGTAAAACGAACAATGGAAGCTGGTGAAACGTGCGTCACTTCTGAAAGTTCGCGAACTCGCATAAACATAACTTTATCCCGATTATCCATTATGTAACGGTATAAATGATGTTCTGTCTCTGTAAATTGCCTAATCACTTCATAGGAAAACATAAATCTATTCACCTCATCCATATCAGTATTTCCCGGGAAATAAAAAACAGATGACCGCCTCGCAATATGCAACTTAGGTCATCTGTCCGCATCCATCTTCTTATAAGGATGGAATATTTTTCTTTTTCTTCACATAGAATCGAAGGGCAATAATAATTGCACCGCCAATCGTATTAACAATCGGACTTAACGCTACGTTAATATTTGGAGGAATAGTCACTTGAACAATCGTCATGACGAACATCCATACAGCGATGACTCCAACTGCCACAAGCAAGTATTTGATGGTGCCACCTTTTTGGCCAGCACGCATATTTGATGCATATTTACGTAAAATCAGCATTGCAAAACCGCCGACAACTGCTGTGATTAGGAGTACGATAATTCCCAAAGTCTGTGCATTTTTTTGGAAGAAAGCACTAATTCCAGAAATTAACATCATCGCTCCAAGTACAAGCAACCCACCGTCTAGTACAAGCCACCATTTATCGGTATTTTGCTCTACTGGTGCAGCTTTTACATCTAAAGAAACAACATATTCTGTTGGTGTTAAATTAAATAATTTTCTCGCTGTGATGCCTTTTTTCTGTTCTGCTAAAATCTTCTCACACATTTCATAGATAATGATTTCTCGCTGTTCCTCACCGTAATGGGTCCCGCGCAAATGTTTTTCGACTTCCATTACATATTGCAAATTCCGCTTTGTTAATCCAGCTTTCAACTCAGCTAAAAGCGGTTTATTCGTTTCTGTGGTCAATGCTAAATCCTCCCTCACTCATTCTAACATCCATTATACCGGACTTACCGACTATAAAAAAGCTATTTTTTCAATTGATTTTAGAGCCCTGAAAAAGCCCACGCATTTTGCGCAAAAGATACAACATTAAAATGAAAACGGCAATAACCGAACCTATTCCCCAACAAATATAAGAAACAAAGCTTAATGAATCTGTATTCGTAACAGCTAGATTTGCTATCGCTACGCCAAAAACTAATGAGAACACGATAAGAAACGGCCACTTGACCCATGGAAATGCAAATAAGTATCCACTACGCTCAATATGTTGCTTTCTGTATAAGACTAAAATAAACACAACCATGAAAATATTTAAAAGTATACTAAAAATAACCGGGCCAATCGCCACTGATTCAAACGAAAATAGCGCAAACACATTCAGATAATCTTCAAAACGTAACAAAGTTGCCATTCCTGCTTCACCAGCACTCGGCCAAATATAATTAAATATATTATCGAGCATTGGATTGATTACATTAGGTAATAATGTCACTCCGAAAGCCACTGCCGCTGCCGCAATTGGTGATCCAATTAAAAGTCCAATTAAAACAGCTATCAAAAACACCAGCAAGAACGAGGACAACCCACCAGCTAAATCCACCCAAAATTTTGTAGTATCAAGCTGAATATATTCATTAGGAATATGGTTTAAAAAGTAAGACCAGCCAATAGCCATTGAAATCATGTAACTCAGCACAATCGTTATCATTCCCAAAATTAGTTTTACACCAACAATGTGCGTGCGCTTATAAGGCAGGGAAGCAGTAATTCGGTCCCCACGTGTATATCTTTCAAAAATAATAGCTAACACTCCTAAGATAAATACACTTACTTTAATCAATGTAAAAAATAAATCCATTTGAAAATAGAACATAAACGGCATGTATTCTTGATATTCCTCAGCCACAAATGTTGTATACATAGGTACTGCTAAATAAGCCACTGTTAAACTTGCATTCATTTCTTCATCAGAAGTTTTAAACTCCGGGTCCTCTTTTTGCTGCTTCAAAAAATCACTAGACTCATAATAATCCTTTTGACTTTGCCATCTATCCGCATCTGAAACTAGACCTAAAGTAATTCCTAGGAAAAACAACACCGCTACACCTATAAGCATCCATCTCATATTACGCCATTCCCGGTACCATAAACCTCGATTAAACATTGCTAGCCTCACCCCTCACTGTATGTCTTAAATCTCGTAGTAATCAATTTTATCATTCGTTAAATAAATCGTAAAAATATCTTCTATCGTGATCGCCATCTCTTCATACAGAATAGGATCTTCTTGTCGTAATTGCTGTACGAACTCGCTAGCATTTTCTGTTACTAATAGTGTATATATTCTCCCATTTCGATAAAGTAGTCTCGCTTTTTCTTTCACAAAACCAGGTATTATTTTCGTTTTGAATGCCACTTGAATTTTTACCGAATTATCTCGCATATCAGCTAAATAATAGTCTAACTCCACGCTTGCACCTTTCAATACAATAACTCTATCCGCAATAGCCTCCAACTCATCCAACCGATGAGAAGCAATAACCACACTTGTTTCACGCATTTTAACAGTGTCTTTAATAAGATTTAGAATTTGTTTTTTTATTATTACATCTAAACCATCCATTGGTTCATCCAAAAGCAAAAACCGAACATTTAGTGAAAAAGCTAAAATAATGAAAAATAAAGCTTTCCTCCCTTTTGAAAAAGACATCAACTTGGCTTTCATCGGGAGCTCAAATTGTTTCATTAAATCATTAAATAAATGCTCATCAAATGTCGTATAAATATTTTTATAAATCTTAACAACCGCGTGCACACTATATGTATTATAGTGGTTCATATTGTCTTCCAAAAAAAATAAGTCACGCTTCACTTCTGGGTGTTTATAAATACTTTTCCCGTCTAAAAAAACATCCCCATCATCAGGCAAGTAAATCCCCGTCATCGTTGAAAAAAGTGTTGTTTTCCCCACTCCATTCCGGCCAATGAGCGCGGTTACTTCCCCACCCTTTAAATCAAATGAAATATCCTTCAGTACTGTCTTGTCTTCCATCTTTTTTGTTATCTTTCGAATTTCCATTTTTTCACCTCACCAATCCATTATATAAGCTCCATGATAATTTTTCTATACTTTTAAAAATTTTCCACCAATTCTTTTCACAAAATTAATGCCCAAACCAATCATTATACTAATTTCACATATTGCGGTAAAATATTCCTATATGAATTTATTTAACTCCCCTGAGGTGAAAACATGATAAAACTTGACACTACTATGCTTGATTACTTTAAAGAAAATCCTACTCTCCGGAAACATTTATTTTCTGGTCATTTTGGTCTGGAAAAAGAAAATGTCCGTGTCACTGCTAATGGCAAATTAGCACTTACACCACATCCAGCCATTTTTGGCCCAAAAGAAGATAATCCATATATTAAAACCGATTTTTCCGAGAGCCAAATTGAAATGATTACACCAGTGACAGACTCAATCGACACGGTATATGAATGGCTTGAAAACCTTCATAACATCGTTTCCTTGCGCTCTAAAAATGAGCTGCTTTGGCCTTCTAGCAACCCGCCAATTTTACCGGCTGAAGAAGATATTCCGATTGCTGAATATAAAACACCCGATAGCCCTGACCGGAAATACCGCGAACATTTAGCAAAAGGATATGGCAAGAAAATCCAACTTTTATCTGGCATTCATTATAATTTTTCCTTTCCAGAAGTATTGATTGATGGGCTTTACTCAGAAATTAGCCTTCCAGAAGAATCAAAGCAAGACTTTAAAAACCGCTTGTATTTAAAAGTCGCTAAATATTTTATGAAAAATCGCTGGTTACTAGTTTACCTAACTGGTGCTAGTCCTGTTTATCTAGCCGACTTTACCCATACTAAAAACGAAGAAACTTTTGCTGATGGAAGTAGTTCTCTCCGTAACGGAATTTCGCTTCGTAACAGCAACGCCGGCTATAAAAACAAAGAAGCCTTATACGTTGATTACAATTCATTTGATGCTTATATCTCTAGTATCTCTAATTATATTGAACAAGGTAAAATCGAAAGCATGCGTGAGTTTTATAATCCCATTCGCTTAAAAAATGCCCATACAGATCAAACGGTCGAAAGCTTAGCAGAACACGGCGTAGAATATTTGGAAATCCGTTCGATTGACTTAAACCCGCTTGAAGCAAACGGTATCTCAAAAGACGAGCTTAACTTTATTCACCTATTTTTAATCAAAGGTTTGCTTTCCGAAGACCGTGAATTATGCGAAAACAATCAACAATTAGCTGACGAAAATGAAAATAATATCGCTTTAAACGGCCTAGCGCAACCAGCTATCAAAAATTGTGATAACGAGGAAATCCCACTTTCAGAAGCTGGATTACTAGAACTTACGAAAATGAATGACTTTATTCGTGTTCTTCTTCCAAACGATACTTATTTCACCAGTATCATCGAAAAACAAAAAGAACGATTGAAACATCCAGAAAAAACGATTGCTTCCCAAGTCATAAATCACGCCAAAACAACTGGTTATATCAATTTCCATTTATATCAAGCAAAAGCTTTTATGGAAAAAACCGAAGAATTAGCCTATAAACTGATTGGTGCCGAAGATATGGAGTTATCCACACAAATCATTTGGAAAGATGCCATCGCTCGCGGCATCAAAGTAGATGTTCTTGATCGTGCCGAAAATTTTTTACGCTTCCAAAAAGGTAATCATGTCGAATACATCAAACAAGCAAGTAAAACCTCCAAAGATAACTATGTCTCTGTTTTAATGATGGAAAATAAAGTCGTTACCAAAATAGTCCTAGCAGAAAATGGCATTCGCGTCCCATTTGGCGACAGTTTTAGCGACCAACTTCTGGCAAGTGAAGCCTATCCATTGTTTAAAGATAGACAAATCGTTATTAAACCGAAATCCACCAATTACGGATGGGGTATCAGTATATTTAAAAACACCTTTACGCTGGAAGACTATCAAGCAGCTTTAAACATCGCTTTTAGTTATGATAGTTCCGTCATTATTGAAGAATTTATCCCCGGTGATGAGTTTCGCTTTCTAGTAATTAACGACAAAGTAGAAGCAGTATTAAAGCGCGTTCCCGCTAATGTTACTGGTGATGGCATCCATAGTATTCGCGAACTAGTAAACGAAAAAAATACCGACCCATTACGTGGAACGAATCATTTAAAACCACTTGAAAAAATTCAGACTGGCCCAGAAGAAACCCTGATGCTTTCTATGCAAAAACTTTCTTGGGATAGCGTTCCAGCATCTGGTGAAATCATATACTTGCGTGAAAACTCTAACGTCAGCACTGGTGGCGATAGCATTGATTACACTGCTGAAATGGATGATTACTTTAAAGAAATTGCAATTCGAGCAACACAAGTGCTTGATGCCAAAATTTGCGGCGTTGATATCATTGTTCCACGTGAAACAATTGATCGTGAAAAACATGCTATCATCGAGCTTAATTTCAATCCTGCGATGCATATGCACTGCTTCCCATATCAAGGTGAACAGAAAAAAATTGGTGACAAGATTTTAGACTTCTTGTTTGAATAAAAGATAAATTACTAGGTAGGCCCTGAATCATGGTCTTGCCTAGTAATTTTAGTATTTTTTCATTTAATTTCACTATTTATGAAAAGCAAATCTAATTAATTCTCCCCTTCTCCATACCATCTTTCTCGTAAATCTTCACACCATACGCTTCCAAAATTTCTAACATTTTAATCCCTACTATTTTTCCAGCTAAATATGAAACCGAAAAACAGCTACTTTATCTTTCCACAAATCTATATTACAATAAGCTTTAAAGAAAAATGGAATGATCTTCCGTTTAAAATAGAAAGGGGTGACTACATGCATTTTTATGAAAGAATAAAAATCATGGTCCCGCCATTTCCCTGTGAAGGATGTTTTTTTCCTAGATAAATAATTCAGGAGAGTTTTTATGGAAAAAAACATCGAAACAAAGAAAGTCAATTTGGCGTTACTTGTTTGTCTTGTCGGTTTTCCGCAAATTAGTGAAACTATTTATACACCTTCTTTGACAGAAATTGCGGAGAGTTACCGTGTCACATTAAATTTGGCTCAAATGACTCTAAGCATCTATTTTCTCGCCTTTGCAGTTGGTGTATTCTTTTGGGGAGTTAGTTCAGATTATATCGGCCGACGTAAAGCAATGAACTTTGGGATCATTATCTATATTGTCGGTTGCTTAGTTTGTCTCTTCTCTAGTAACATTAGTACGCTCTTTATTGGGCGGTTTATCCAAGCTTTTGGCGCTAGCACGGGTTCTGTTACAACGCAGACAATTTTACGTGATAATTACCATGATAATGATCGCCATAAACTATTCGCAAAAATATCCGCTGCATTAGCATTTTCACCAGCAATTGGTCCGCTAATCGGTGGTTTTATTGGGCAATATTACGGTTTTCGTATGATGTTCTTATTTTTAGTAGTTATGGGAATGACCTTGTTATTATGGAGTCTAAAACAGCTTCCAGAAACAAAAATGACCGCCCCAGCTTCCTTCTGCACGAAAAAAATAATAACCATTGGTAAAAAAATAGTGTTTGACCGTTATACTGTTGCTTTTGGTGTGCTAATTGGTATTTTTAATGGGGTATTGTTTAGTTTCCACGCAGAAGCCCCTACAATTTTTATTGAAGCATTCCATTTTAGTCAGAGCCAGTATGGTCTTATGGGGTGCATTGTGGCGGCGGCGACTGTCCTAGGTGCTTGGTTATCCAGTTGGCGCTTAAAACAACAACAACTGCCTACTAAAATTATTAAAGAAGGTATTCATTTAGCTATCATTGGCAGCTTATCTCTTGGCGTTACAGCGCTAGTTACAGCATCTCAATCCATACAAACTATATTGTATATTCTCTTTATATCTGTTCTCTTGGCAGGAGTTGGCATGGCATTACCAAATTGCTTGAGTTTAGCGTTAGTGAAATTTCAAGAAGCTGCCGGAACTGCCGGAGCATTTTTGAGCTTAGGTTACTATGTTATCGTGAGTATTTGTACGTTCTTAATGGGGCTTCTACATACAGGCTCTTTGCTTGTATTACCAGCCTTTTGCTTAACGCTACTTCTAATTGGTCTGTTTTGTATTAAAACCGCACCTACCCATGAATAATTAGTATAAAAATAGAACAGAAATTTTGTAAATCATCGTTTTTAGAATGATTATACAAATTTTCTGTTCTATTTTAATTCCAAATCAATTAATTATTTTCCAAGTAATAGTTTTTTACTGCGCTAATTCTCCATCCATGCTTTCCATTTGAGCAAGAAACGCTTTTTGCCACTTTCTATCATTTAAAAACTCGATTGGGAACGTTGGATCGATTTCGTTCAAAATCCTTGCCCATGCATCCGTTCGTAATGAGGATGCCTGACGAATAGCGATTACCCACATAACAATCGTCCCGGCAATTAATACCAAAAATGCAATTATCCCTACCACTATAATCGCAACAAATTGTTCATTTTCCACTAAAAAGTAGATAAGAAGCCCGAACAGAAGCATTAGTCCGAAAAAAGCTCCTATTATTATAAAAGTTTTCTTTCTACTTGCTCTATATACAGAAACTCCCAATTCTTTTTCAAGTAATGCTAACTGGCGCACGGGGTTTCTCTTTTTAACAACAGGTATTGCATATTTATCTATTAGTAAATGTGCCGCCTTTACTTCTTCTTTATTATTCTTAGGCATAAGAACAATTAAAACAATAAAAAATATAATGACACCTAATTGAATCAAATAAAACACTCCTATAATCAAATTTTACACTTAATTATAGCATTAAACATTGCTGTAAAGTTTGTATCCTTTGTGAATTTTTACCTAAAAAAACAACTTCTCAACAAGATGCTTGTTAAGAAATTGTTTCACGTGAAACATATTAAACGTTAAAGCGGAAATGAACAACATCTCCATCTTTCATTTCGTATTCTTTACCTTCCAAACGAACTTTCCCTGCTTCTTTAGCTGCCTGTTCAGAGCCATATTCAACTAAAGCATCGTAAGCAACTACTTCTGCACGAATAAATCCTCGTTCAAAGTCCGTATGAATAATTCCCGCACATTGAGGAGCTTTCATTCCTTTAATGAACGTCCATGCACGAACTTCTTGGACTCCTGCTGTAAAGTAAGTAGCAAGTCCAAGCAATGTATACGCAGAACGAATAAGTTGATCTAAACCAGACTCTTCAATACCCAATGCTTCAAGAAACTCGATTTTGTCTTCGTCTTCTAGTTCAGCGATTTCTTCTTCTGCACGAGCACAAACAACGATAACTTCGGAGTTTTCACTTGCAGCAAACTCACGTACTTGTTGCACGTATTTATTATCATCAGGGTTAGAAACATCTTCTTCACTTACATTCGCCACATATAAAACTGGTTTTCTTGTAAGCAAGAATAAATTACGAACAATTTTTTCCTCATCGTCGCTGAATTCAATTGCACGAGCTGGTTTATCATTTTCAAAGGCGTCACGTAATTTAACTAAAACATTAAATTCTGCAACAGCATCTTTATCTTTTTGTTTAGAGAGCTTCTCCACACGACCAATGCGCTTCTCCACTGTTTCCAAATCCGCTAAGATTAGTTCTAAGTTAATTGTAGAAATATCATCTAACGGGTCTACGCGGCCTTCTACGTGCGTGATGTTCTCGTCATCGAAACAACGAGTCACATGACAAATCGCATCTACTTGGCGAATATGCGACAAAAATTTATTTCCAAGCCCTTCCCCTTTACTAGCACCTTTCACAATACCAGCAATATCTGTAAATTCAAAAGTGGTTGGAACGGTTTTTTTCGGTTTCACAAGCTCTGTTAATTTGTTTAAGCGGTGGTCAGGTACTTCAACAATCCCAACATTTGGGTCAATCGTCGCAAATGGATAGTTCGCAGCCTCTGCTCCTGCTTTCGTGATTGCATTAAAAAGTGTCGATTTCCCAACATTAGGAAGTCCGACAATACCAGCTGTAAGTGCCATTATATATAAACTCCTTTTCATTAACTTCATTTTGAAATGCCCATCTAGTAGACATTTTTTCACTAACGTATATTATAAAGGTTTTTCATACAAAAAGCCACCCAATAAAAAAACGAAAACCCCTTAATCAATGTGGGATTTCCGTTTTTCTTTTACCTTATTTTAAATCTGCTACATATTCTGTAAGATTAATTCCAGTGCCAACAGCTACACGTTCTGCAAATTCTGGCTCTACTTGGTAGAAATTGCGCAAATTGCGAATTTTAATATCTTCACGCACACCTTCCCAATCATCTACAATATTTTTCACAAGTGCCGCACGTTCTGCATCTGAGTAACGATTCCAAACTTCTTTAGCATGTCCAAAGTTATTCGGTTTTTCTGCCACAAGTCGTCCAGAAATATCACCGCGAATTTCTTGCTCAGGCTCGATAAATGTTGGATTTTCTTTTGGTTCTGTCTCATAACTATTCGGCTCATAATTAATCGAGCTCGTTTGTTGTTTAAATGGCATATGACCATCGCGCTGATTGTTAGCAACGACCGTTTTTGGACTATTAATTGGTAATTGCAAGTAGTTTGGGCCAACGCGGTGTCTTTGCGTATCAGAGTATGAGAACAACCGTCCTTGAAGCAAGCGGTCCTCAGAAGGTAGCATTCCAGGTACGAGTACACCAGGATTAAAGCCAACTGATTCTGTTTCAGCAAAAATATTATCAGGGTTGCGATTTAATGTCATCGTGCCAACTAGTTCATATGGGAATACATCTTCAAACCAGTCTTTTGTCGCATCAAGTGGATTGAAATCATAGTTATCCAGGTCTTTTGGATCTAGCACTTGCACATATAAGTCCCACTCAGGATAATCTCCATTTTCAATCGCTTCATATAAATCACGGCTAGCATGATTAAACTCTTTAGCTTGAATTTGCGCAGCTTGTTCTGTTGAAAGATTGACAATTCCAGCTCTTGGAATCCAACGAAGTTTAACATACACTGTTTTCCCTTCATCATTAATCCATTTAAAAGCATGTACACTAGAACCCCGAATTTCGCGATAAGATGCTGGTGTTCCTTCATCACTAAACAAGTATGTAATCATCGTTGTCGCTTCAGGAGTTAAACTAAAGAAATCCCAATAACGATTCCCATCTTGAATATTCGTATGTGGATCTGGCTTCAAGGAATGGATTACATCCGGAAACTTAATTGCATCACGAATAAAGAATACTGGCAAATTGTTCCCAACAAAATCGTAGTTCCCTTCTTCCGTATAAAATTTAACAGAAAAACCACGTGGGTCCCGCAAAGTTTCTGGTGAGTGTTGTCCGTGAATAACCGTTGAGAAGCGTGCAAAAACTTCTGTCTCTGTTCCTTCTTCTTGTAAAAATTGTGCTTTCGTATACTTTTTCATACTCTTCTTCGTTACAAATTTCCCGTGCGCACCAGCACCACGAGCATGCACTACCCGCTCCGGAACACGTTCTCTATCAAAATGCGCCAATTTCTCAATTAACACATAATCTTCTAATAAAGTTGGTCCTTTTAATCCCGCTGTCATCGAATTTTGGTTATCACCGATTGGCACTCCTTGATTTGTTGTTAAGTTCTTTTTATCTGACATATGTACATACCTCCATCAAAATAGTATTTTATTTATAATTATTATTAAATGATACTATTTATATTCTAAAGAACGTTACCCCAAACTTCAACTAAAAGGCTTATAAAAAACAAGCCATTCATTTAGAGTAATGAATGACTTGACCTTTATTCTTCTTCAGCTTTAACTAAAATCTTTTTAACTTTCCGTTCAAAGTCTCGACGCGGAATCATCACGCTATGCCCGCAGCCTTCGCATTTAATTCGAATATCCATTCCCATGCGGATAATCTTAAACCGATTCGTTCCGCAAGGGTGAGGCTTTTTCATTTCTACAATATCATTTAAATCGAAATGCTTTTTCTCCATAAACATCACAACCTATTCATCATCAAACTGAATATCTAAAATTTCTAAAATACGATCTAAATCATCATCAGATAAAAACTCAATTTCAATTTTACCTTTTTTATCCCGACGTTTAATAGATACAGCCGTTCCAAATTTATCTCGTAACTGACTTTCGCTTTCCCGAATAAAAATAGGAACACGCGCTGGTTTTATTGTTTCACGTGAAACATTTTCGTTTAAGTTAGCCACAACATCTTCTAACTGGCGAACTGTTAATCCTTGTGCAACAGCTTTTTTCGCTGTTGGGATGATATTTTTTTTAAGTTTTAGACCTAGTAATACTCGACCATGGCCAGCTGATAACGAGCCATCTCGTAGCATCACTTGGACTTCTTCTGGTAGGGTCAAAAGACGGACAAAGTTAGCAATGTACGGTCTACTTTTACCAACACGCTCTGCTAATTTGGCTTGGGTTAATCCTAGTTTTTTCATTAAGAATTGGTAAGATTCAGCTTCTTCTAAAGGAGATAAATCTTCTCGTTGCAAGTTCTCAATAACGGAAAGCTCCATCATTTCCTCTTCGGTTAGATCACGAACAACTGCTGGAATTTCTTTTAATTTAGCTTCTTTTGCTGCGCGGAATCTACGTTCACCAACAACAATTTCGTATCCTTTAGCCGTGTTTCTTAAGATTATTGGTTGTAAAACACCGTGGATTTTAATGGAATCACGTAATTCATTGATTGCTTTCGTATCGAAAATTTTACGTGGTTGGTATGGATTTGGTTTAATTTCTTTTAGAGCGATGTTTTGAACCGCTTCTTCGTTTGTATCAACATTATTAAATAGCGCATTGATTCCCTTACCTAGACCCTTAGCCATGTGCAACCACTTCCTTTGCTAATTCTAAATAAACTTCTGCCCCTTTGGATTTCGCATCGTATAACAAAATTGGTTTTCCGTGACTAGGTGCTTCACTTAGGCGTACATTACGTGGAATAATCGTGTTAAATACTTTGTTTTGGAAGTATTTTTTCACTTCTTCAATTACTTGTATTCCTAGATTTGTTCTAGCATCAAGCATTGTTAGTAACACACCTTCAATTTGTAAATCTTCATTAAGATGTTTTTGGACAATTCTTATTGTATTTAAAAGTTGGCTTAAACCTTCTAGCGCATAGTATTCACATTGAACTGGAATGAGTACTGAATCTGCTGCTGTCAACGCATTTAAAGTCAAAAGACCAAGCGATGGTGGACAATCAATGATTACATAATCATAATCATCACGAATTGAGTCGATTGCTTTCTTTAATCTAATTTCCCGCGAAATCGCTGGAACTAGCTCTACTTCAGCTCCTGCAAGTTGAATTGTAGCTGGAATAACATTTAAATTATCTAGGTCTGTGTTTTGCAACACGTCTTGAATGGCTACATCGTCAACTAGTACATCATAAATACAATGTTCTATTTCACCTTTGTTTACACCAACACCACTTGAAGCATTTCCTTGTGGGTCAATATCTACTAGTAATACTTTTTTACCTAAAAAAGCTAGGCTAGAGCTTAAATTAACAGATGATGTTGTTTTACCAACCCCACCCTTTTGGTTCGCTAGTGCAATCACTTTGCTCAATCTTTTTCACCAACCCTTATTTTGTACCGAGATTTTCGGTTCTTTTATACTCTATTCTACCAAAAGATTTTCATTTAGTCTTACAAAAAGTAAAAATAAATTTAAATTTGTGTTTTCAAACAAAAAAAAGAATGAAAATATTGTTTTCATTTCTTAAAATGTTTCACGTGAAACATTTTGAATTCAAAAAAGTAATCAACCTAAGCTGATTACTTTTTATATTCAATCTACAGAGAATGTTGTCTTAACGCCTAGAACTGTGCATGCTTTCTGATACATCCGAAGTGTTAAATCTGGATCTCCTGCTTCTAAACGTCCAATAATTACTGGTGATAAATCTGATTTTAAAGCTAAATCTAGTTGTGACCATTTCTTTTCCATTCGTTTTGCAAATATATATTTACCTAAGCTTGCTGAAAAGCTTTCTAAGTAATGAGCGATCCCTTCATTTTCTAAAGCTTGATTTTTAAGGGTATCAAATTGGTATTCTGAATTACCTATACTTGTTTCTACATCAATTCGGCGTAAGAAAACACGTTTTGCCTCCTCACGATAGGATCCCATTTGATCGGTGAACGGGTTTTTATCTTTAAAATAGCCTTTAACGAAGCAATAATACGTTTCATCTCCACTAAATGCAGTGAAGTAGATTAAACGACAATTTTTATCTTTAAAATGTGCCTTCATCTCTTGGATTGGTTGATCTACTGTTGTTTCAATACGAGTTGTTTGTAGTGAATAGGCTT